>CBDAPM010000002.1:0-20333 GCA_965198455.1 Terriglobus sp. | reverse complement strand
GACAACAGCAGAGCAGTTGAGGACGATGTAACTGCCCTTGACCTTGCTTCGTGCATGAATGGCGCGCGCGATCAGGTCTTTGCCGGTGCCTGTCTCGCCGTGGATCAGGAGTGTTCTATAGTGGGGCGCGACCTTGTCGATGAGGGCAAAGGTCTGCCACATGGACGCACTCTTCGCGATCAGGCCTTCGAACCTGAAGTCCTCCGCGTGCGTAGAGCTACCGCTCAGGACCAGCCGGCGGCTTTCTGCCGCGGTAAGCAGATGCCGCACGCGTTCGCGCAGGTCGGCGACCTTAACAGGCTTTTGCAGGTAGTCTGCCGCTCCGTTGCGGATGGCCTCCACGGCAGTCTCGGTGGTGTAGTGCGCGGTCATCAGGATGACGTTGGTTGTTGGCGCGAACGCGATGATATCGCGCAGCACTTCCAGCCCTGTCAGCCCTGGCATAACCAGATCCGTGATCACAAGCTGCGGCTTGAGCGAGCGCACAAGCTCAAGGCCGCGCGTGGGGTCGGAGGCGGCGTGGATCGCGACGCCTTTCTGTTCGAGCGCAGCGGCCAACAGCTCGAGGCTGCTGAGATTGTCGTCGATGATGACGGCGCGAATAAGCTCTGCCATAGAACCTGAACCTGGGTCATTTCACCCAGCAGCTGCGCGACATGGCCCACCAGACGTAGTTTGGACGGGGAGTGACCTGGCGTAAGTGATTGATATCACAACGTGCGGCGTTTGGCTGAATGAATGCTTCATGCAGGGGGGATGACAAGGAGAAACGAGATGTCCAAGTGCACAGGATGCCAGCACGCCGGTAAGTATGCCTTCTGCAATCTTGGCGAAGCGGCACGCGGCTTCCTCGACTCGCACGCGATCAACATGGAGTATCCCCGGGGTAACGTTCTCTTCCGTGAAGGAGAGGACGCCGCTGCCGTTTTTGTTGTCTGCAGCGGCAAGGTGAAATCATCTGCGACCTCTACGGAAGGGAGATCAGCGATCCTGCGGCTTTCCGGTCCCGGAGATGTGCTGGGCATGAGCGCAGCGCTGAGCGGCACCACCTATGAGATCACGGCAGAGGCGGTGCAACCGTGCCGTGTGCGTGTGTTGCACGCTCGTGTGCTGGGACAGTTTCTAAACGAATTCCACGATGCGAGCCTGGGGGCCGCGCGCGCCCTTGCGCAGGACTACCGCTCTGCGTTCGAAGAGATCCGCCGCATTGCATTACCGGAGACCCCGGCGGGTCGCCTCTCGCGCCTGCTGCTCGATTGGGCAGAGGAGAGCAAGACGGCCGGAACCCCGCTCACAATGACACTGACACACGAAGAGCTGGCGTGCATGACGTCGACTACACGCGAGACGGTGACGCGTACCTTGAGCCGTCTGCGAAAAGATGGCGCGATCGCTATCAGAGGGATCTCGCTGACCGTGTTAAAGCCTGCTGTGCTGCGACAGCTATCCGCGTGCTGACGGATTGTCTGTGATCGGCGTCACAGCCAACGGTGACGTGGCGCACAGGCTTACATCTCAAACCCGCTAGGTTTGAGCTCGGTAGGAGCCGGTGGCTTTCCTGGGGGAGGAGCCAATCGTCACGGCTCCTCCCTTCTTTGCCCGAGCGGACCACTGGATGCTGTCACCGCCCGGTTGTTCGGCTGACATGGCAGATGCGATGTGCGGCTCCATTCGAGAAGCCAGTTGTGTGATGAGAGTTGCTTCGCTGCAATCTCTAGACCTGCTATTCAGCATGCCAGCCAAGCGAAGGAAGTGCCGTGATGCACGTCACGCTGGGCAGTAGTGACTACACATGTGTCGGCAAGAAAGCCACTTAAGTTAACGGCAGATTGTATCCAGACGCCCGTAAATAATGTTGGTAGAGCGTGCTCGCAAAGAGATTTCGTCGGCTGCCCCGGGGTGACGTCGGCGTCAGTGAATGAGTTGGGACGGCTCTCGCCTGGGATCATTCCGAATGGCGAGTACAGGACACCGGGCAGTCCTGACGATGGCGGCGAACGTGGACCACAGGGAATGCTCATCGTGCAGCATGCCTTCCGAGACACCGGTCACAATGACGCCAGCCCCGCACCTCAGCGCGGTGTCCACAATCATGTCTTCTGGAGAACCATGCCTGGCGATCAGTTGCACCGAACACATGGCGGTGATGTCGGACGGTAAAGCCTCGCGCATCTGCTGACGTGCAGTCAGCTCTTTGGCCGCCGGTGGCGCCGGGCTTACTGAGTGATTCTGTTCGATCACGTGCAGGGCATACAGTTCCCCTCCGGAATGCTTCGCGATCGCCGAAACGAAACGAGTGGCGCAGGCACAGCTTTCGCCGAGGCTGGTCGCAAGCAGCACCGCGCGGAATGGGTCTCCGCATACGCGCGCGAGTGGGCCGACGATCAGTGTGGGGCAAGTGACTCGCCTCATGAGTCCTTCGGAAAATGAACCAATTGCAAGCCGCTGTAGACCCGCGGCGCCGTGCGAACCTGCGATGATCAGATCGATCTTCTCTGACGCAACGACCCGCTGAATCAGGTCGAATGGAGGTTCAGCGGCGGCAATCTCATGGTGCCGCAGAGAGTTGAGTGATGGGCGTGCTGCCACGGCGTCTTTCACCTTCCTCATGCCGGCGCGAACGCAGGCGTCCAGGAAGCGAGTATCTTCGTTCGCGGATGCTTCTTCCGGCGTTTGGATCGATACCGCATGCACCAGGAAGAGCTCTGATCCGAATGAGCGGCCGATGGCGAGTGCTGCCTCCAGCACCTTGGACGTCTGGTCTCCGCAATCCAGTGCGACCAGGATCTTTTGTATTAGAAAACCGTCAGATCCGGGTTGTATTTGTTCAACTGATTGGAATGCAAGCCTGTGCATGGGGATCGCCTCGGTGGATCCAGTTTTCGGCGAGCGGGCATCAGGCGCGGTGACGAGCGCCATGCTGCATGGTGATGGGCGTCACATCCCAGGGAGCCGTGTCGCTTCAGGATTACTGTGTGAGGTTTTCCATGGGTGCTCTTACGCAACCTGCTGCAATCCGAGCATCTCATCTGCCGCTGGATCTCTCCGCGCCCGCACTGCGCATCAAGCATGTGGTGGTTTGCACCGATTTTTCAGAAGCCTCGTCAAGGGCCGTCGAAGAGGCGTACCGGTTGTGCTTAGCTCATGAGGCGAACTTGAGCGTGGTGTTTGTGCTGGAGCATGACGATCTTTCCGAGTGGCCGGACGCCGATAGAGAGTTAGCGCTGCTGGCGAGTCAACGTCGGCAGCAGCTGGACGTCATGACGGCGAAGCTGAACAGCGCTGAAGTTGCGGTACGTCCCATTTATCTGGATGGCCACCCTGCCAGCGTCATCCTTCAGGCACTGCAGGATGAGTGCCCAGACCTCGTGGTTGTAGGAACGCACGGCAAGCGTGGTCTGGACAGGCTGTTCTTGGGATCGACTGCAGAGGCCGTTGTTCGTAACGCACAATGTCCGGTGCTGACGGTGGGGCCAGGGTGCGCGCCCTCCTCATCAAGAACTCAAGCAGGCCCCGTGGTGTACGCGACGGACTTCCACGAGGGAGCTGAGGAGTCCATCGCATACGCCGCATTTCTGTCCCAGCAGAACCTCGCGCCGCTCCACTGTGTCCATGTTCTGCCGAAGACGTTCTTGAAGGCTCAGAATCATATCGTCGAGGCCATCATGGAGAGTGCACTCGCCGACCTCCAGGCAAGCTCGGGCAAAGCTGCCTTTCAGCCGGCCTATCGCACGCTGTTTGCCGCGGACGTGAGCAAAGCCATTGTGGAGTACGCCCGCAAGGTGAACGCTTCCGCGATCGTTCTTGGCGTTACCAGGCGCGCCATGATCTCCACTCACATGCCCGCAGGACGAACCTCTCGCATCTTGATCCTCGCAGGTTGTCCGGTGTTCACGCTGGCCCACGAGAGATATGTGTCGCCGCTGCTGCGGCAATAGTTCGCAGCAGCTGACCGCTAAGTCGTGGCCGGGTGATAGGAGATAGCCAGGTGTGGCGTCTCAATCTTCTGGTTATCACGATGCCGGGACTGCAACAGCGCCTCGGAGATTCCCGTGGTCAGCAGCGTTCGCTCCGCAGGGTGGGGCGCTTTCCCGGTGACGTACATTCCTTCGATCTGCGCGGCGAGGAGGGCGGAATCGGTGTGGTTCGGTGGAGGCGGCATGAGGAACTGGGTGGACACGATGCCGTGTCCGGGCACTCGCACGGCAATGTTGAAATCGCGGATCGCCCCGTTTAGCAATAGCAGGGTGGCACGTGTGCCGTCGGTGTACTCGATGCACAGCGCGGCGGGGTCGTTAACAAGCTGTGGAAGCACGCCGGATCCGACCAGGTCCTGTGGTCTCCCATCCAGCACGCTGAGACCGAGCGGTGTATCGCTGCGTGAGAGCGCAGAGCTGGCCAGGTCGCTGGACCAGCGGTTCGCGGCCATCGCGGTCCAGACATCGTCCCCTTCAAGGTACTGAACCGCCTTTACACCAGATTCGCCGCCTTTGCGGCGTTCCAACATGCTCTGCATGGCCTCTAGTGCATCGAAGCCGCTGTCCTGCAGCGAGCCGATACCAACCATAACGGCCTCCTGGACCGGCGCTCCCATCGGGACATCCGTATCCGGGAGACGCCAGGTGGCAGGCATGGAACTGCCGGCGAGTAGAGGAAACCGGAGACGCTGAGCGGTGCCGACCATCTTCGCTGCGTGCATGAAGCTGAAAGACAGCTCGCGGTGATTGAAGTAGGGAACCGCGTGCCGCTCCTCTTCGAAGACTTGTGCGCACTGCTCGAAGTAGTCGTACTGCGGCAGGAGGAACTGGCCGCGATTGTTGGTGGGATAGCCGTCCTGCTCAACCACAGTCAGCACGGCGTCGACCGCGATCTTGTCACCGCCGCAGCGAAGCGCATCCTGTACGTTGTGCGACACGCGAAAGCCGAACTCCTTCGCGCGCGACGCGCTCAAGTCGGCATAAGGATCAATCCGCTGCGGACTGGCTGCGTCTCCCGGGTTAGCCCCGTTTGGTGGGCGCGGTGCAGGAGTACCAGCCAGCGCCGTAGCGAACTCCGCGGCAGCCTCCGCACGACGGGCCGGCCCATCTATGAAAAGCGACACGACCTTGATCGCCGGCATGTGCCAGTCACCGTCGAGCGGATACCCGACGAGGAATCGGTCGGCCAACTGTTGCAGGGCGGATCCCGTCCGGTAAACACTGCCAAGCACCGCGAGCCGGATCGGTGTGCCGACCGGTGGTGCCGCCTGCCCAAAGCTCGAGCGGAGCAGCGGTCCCGCGCCAAGCAGGGCAGTCGAGATTGCAGCGTTACCAACGAATCGGCGGCGTGTGAGCATCAGCTCCTCCAATAAGTTGAGTTGGGATAAGGCTGGTAACGGACGGCGGCGAGATGCGGTGTCTCGATCCGCACCGCCGTGGAAGGCGATTTCTTCCCACCCATCGTGGCGATCGCTCCTCCTGAGGCCTGTACGCCGATCGCGACCAGGCCGCTGGTCAGCAGGTTGCGTTCGACCGGATACTGTGACTTGCCCGTCAGGAACATCTGCTCTGCCGCATAGGCGAGTGGACTGAAGAAGCTGGCGAGCGTCGTACGGCCGTCAGGCATGGGCAGGTACATCTGCGTCGAGAACGGCTTCGACTGGCCATCGATGGTTGCTGCAAAGTTAAAGTCACGGACCAGTCCATTCAGCAGGATCATCGTGGAACGCAGGCCATCTGTGTGCTGGTAGTGGTAGGCGACCGGGTCAGGCACCATTGCCTGCATCTCTTCAACGGTGGGGAAAGTGTCCGTGAACGTAGCACGGCCCGGACGAAGCGTAAGACTGCGACTCAGCGCCGCGCGGAACAGTGCAGGCGACCAGACACCATCACGATGCGCCTGCCAGAAGCTGTCGCCTCGATACGCCTGCAACCACTGCACTCCGGATTCGCCACCATGCCGCCGCTCAACCATGCACTGGATCGTCTCAAGACCGTGGAAGTCGTAACTGCCGACCGGACCGTAGGCAATCGACATGGCCTCTTTCACCGGTGCGCCCATAGGCATCTCGATTGACGGAAGGCGCCAGGTGACCGGCAGGCTTGACCCACTTTGCAACGGAAATCCAAGCTCGTGCGAGGTGTCGACCATTTCCTTTGACCACTCCCACTTCCATGACAGCTCCTTGTCGTTGAAGTAGGGAACAGAGCGTCCGCTGGCTCGGAAGACCGCCGTGATCTGCTGAAAGAATTGGTAATGAGGAAACTGGACGGTTCCCCACTGGTTACGCGGGTATGTGCCGTGCTCTCCAACCACAACGACTCCATCGACCGCCAGCTTGCCGGTGCCGAGCGTGAGCGCGTCCGCAATGGTCGGTGAGAGCCGCAAGCCTGGGTGACGGTCGACCCGCTCCTGCGTCAGGTCGCCATCCCCGCCCCGCTGATCGACATAGAGCGACACAAGGTCCATTTCCGGCCGGTGCATCGTCCCATTCCAGCCGTAGCCATCCAGAAACCTGTCCACAATGTGCTGTGGATGCAAGTACTTATGAACGGCGGTGACGACAGCTGCGAGCCGTGGACGGGTTAGGGAGATCGCAGTCAGGACGGCACCCTGAAGGTTGAGATTGGGTGGAGTATAGCAGCCCCCTTGCGCTCCACACGCCGGCTTATGTGTTCGTGCATCGGCGTTCGCAGGCCATGATCACGCAGGGCGGAGACGAGGGAAGCTATCACGCGAACACATTGGAACCCGATTGATTCACAGTCCGTGAACGCAAATCCTGATTTGAGGGGTCCCTTAGCACATCGTGTGGCGTATCATCGACCTTACAAGACAAATCTAGGGTTCATCCCCAAAACTCAGGATTTGAGTTCTTTAATGGGCAGTCCCAGCTCCTGGAATGGAGCGTGCAACATCTTGAGCAGTTCATCTCCTAGGGGTTACGAGCATGATGAGTCTTACACCTTGGAAGGCGATCGCGACCTTCTTCGCTGATTTTTGGAAAAAAGACGAATGTGTCGATTGCGGAAGCATCAGCACCTGGTTGAACGAGTGTAACGAGGTCGTCTGCAACCATTGTGGACATGTGCACATGGCGCCGCCAACCGAGCCACTGTCCGCAAAGCGTGTAGAGCACGCCGCCCAGACACCTCTGGACGCGAAAGGCGTGCTGGCCGCAACATAACTGAGCGCCCCGCACAGCATCCGCCGTTACACTACGCGGGTGACAAAGCACACTAACCTGATGCTGACCCGGCGACGATTGCTCGCTGCCATGCCGCTTGCCGCGCTTTCCGCTGGCGCAAGGGCTCTCTCTTTCCCCGAGTTTGCCGTGACAGCTCCCACCATCTCGGCGCGGGCACGCGAGATGCACCGTCGGATGTTCGTGTTTGACGGTCATGTGCATGCACTGGATCGCGAGTTCTATCACGGCGGCAGCATGGGCACCGCCACGACCGAGGGTCAGTGGGACCTGGTGCGTGCGCGAGAAGGCGGTGTTAGCGCCTTCTTCCTCTCGATCTACGTGCCGGAGGAGTACTATCCCGGCAGGTTCGAGACGAAGCAGGCGCTCCGTCGCATCGATCACGCGCTTACGCAGGTCAAGAGCAATGCAAGCCTGGTGGAGTTTGCGAACACTCCTGCGGAGATACAGCGGGTTGGAGCAGCCGGGAAAATAGCGGCGGTGCTGGACATCGAGGGCAGCTATGACCTCGACGGCGACCTGGGCGTGCTGCGCGAGTTGCATGCAATGGGGCTGCGGTCAGCGCAGCTTTCTGCGCATAACTGGGACCAGAACTACGCCGACTCGTGCTGCTCGGCGCCACGATGGAACGGTTTGAACCAGCATGGGCGCAAGGTCATCGCAGAGATGAATCGACTCGGCATGGTCGTCAACGTATCGCATTCTTCAGATGACGCTATTGCGCAGGCGATCGAAATCAGCCAGGTGCCAGTGATTGCGACGCACCATGGCCTGCGTCGAGTCAACAATATTCCCCGTAACATTCCGGATCGCCTGCTCGAGAAGCTAGCTGCAAGCGGCGGTGTCATAGGATTTCAGATTGGCAGCGAGTTCAGCTATCCGCGGGAATACAAGTACATCACCGAGCATCGGCATAAGACGTTCTGGGACACCACGAGCATTCCAGATCGAGTGAAAGGCAAGACGATCTACGAGGTCGATGAACTGGTTGCGCCCGGCTTCCCGATGCCTGGTGCAGATGTACCCGACGACGTGATGATGGCCGTGGATGACTGGGTCGGAGTCGTCGATCAGGCCATTCGGCTGGTGGGCGAGGATCACGTGGCACTTGGCTCAGACTTCGACGGCGGTCCGACGCTCGCGCGCGGGATGCGAGACGTGCGCGATCTCCCCATGATCACGGATGCCATGCTGCGGCGAGGCTACTCAGAGGAAAGGATCGCGAAGTTCTGGGGCGGCAATCTTCAGCGTGTCTTCGGCGTGATTACAACGTGACGGCTCCACTCTCGAGCAATCCGGTTCGACGGTAAATTTCCGGGCTTCTTCATGATGCAGCCGAGTCAAGGCGCGCCAACAAACTTCAGGAAGCCCCAGCGCTCCGGAACGTGCATGTTAATGACGCCCTGCGGCGACCAGACCCAGTTGTCTTCGCGGGGATGACCGGCGATCCACTCCACGCGGCTGAAATTAATCCGCCATTCCGTACCGGCGTGCGGCTGTTGCACAGCAGGTTGCCGCAGGCGAAAAGACGACCAGGGATAGGCGATCTCAAGTGTCCAGCCCTTATCCTTGTCTGCAGGATCGTTTAGCGTGCCCTGCACGGCGACCGCTGTCTTAAGGCCGGCGATGTCCCAACTATTATCTGCCTTGCCACCCTCGCGATACGGTCTATTCAAGAACAAGTCCCAGCCTGTGTTTAGAGCGTTCATTTCGAATTCGTAGTAGCTCGATGTTAGGGGTAACGGCTTGATGAAGACCTCAAAATCGTTGTCATGGAAGATGACCGAGTCATGCTCGGTGAGCTTCGCGGTCACGTTCGGCTCTTCCAACTCGGCTGCAATGTAGAGGTACTGGTCGTCCCACAACATCTTTACGCGTGTGCGGAAGCGTGGATTCGGCCTGGATGCCCCCTCGATATCGACGAAGTCCGAGGTCCAGGTCGCGTTCTTCCAGGCAGGATCGTCCAGTTTTCCATCGATCTTGATACGACCGGTTGCGCGCGCTACGTTGTAGCTTTTTGGAGGCGCTAGTTCCTGCGAGTGAACCGCAGCCGCACACATAGCCGCGATTACCGAGGTACAGAGCGAAAGAGTACAAATGTGTGACCGCGAGGGACGGCGAGCAGATACAGCAGGAGCGTGGTCGACTATGTGCAGTGTGGAACGTCTCATGAGCCACCTGGAGTGAATGTAGTCTGCTCCAGAGGATAGCCGAGATAAGGATCAGCAGAGATTCGCGTGCTGTTTTGTTAAGACTTACTTCTGTGCGAGAGTTTCTCGACGCGTTCCGTTGGACGAACGCGCAGAGGAAGTAAGGAACGACTCCATTACAGCGTTCAGCCGATCGGTCGACCACGCCATGACCAGGTCGACGGACGCCGATGCGCCGGCCAGCGGAATAAACGTGATCTCCTTGCTGGCCATGAAGCGCGACCCCTCTGGAATGATCGAGACGCCTTCTCCGGCTTCGACGAGGGCAAGCACTCCTGAAGATGCTGAGGCCGTCGCCGCAATATTGGGCGAGAAACCGGCTTCCATGCAGAGCGAGAGTATCTTGTCGAAAACGACCAGCGAACCTCCTCGATCGACCATGACAAAACGCTCCTTCTCAAGAGACCGGATGGGGATCTCTTTCTGCTTAGCCGCTGGGTGAGTTTTGGGCAGCACGGCGTACAGCGGCTCACTGTAGACAAGCTTGCTGGTCAACTGGCCCTGCAGATGTGCCGGTAGCGGTCGCGTAAACGCGATATCGATGTCGCCCCGCAACAGCGCATCCACCTGGCGTACGGGCGTCATTTCCATCAACGTGACATGCACGTTCTTGTGGCGCTCGCGGAATTCGCGAATCACCTTAGGAAAGAAGCTGCCGTTGCCGCCAACGAAAAATCCGATGGTCAGGTGCCCGATCTCGCCCCGCATGGACTGTTGTACGGCCTGCACGGCGCGTTCGGCTGCCTGCAGCGTGGTCTTCGCACCGGCCAGAAAGACCTCACCCTGCGTCGTCAGTCGGATCTGCCGCTGAGTCCTGTCGATCAGGACTGCACCTACCTCCCGCTCCAGGTCTCGCATCTGCTCGCTTATGGCAGATTGCGAAACATGCAGGTTTCGTGCGGCTCTTCCGAAGCCGCCAGTCGCTGCAATGGTTACGAAGTAGTGGAGATGCCGAAGTTCCATCGATGCAGTGTAGCGCACGTGGTCATCGGTTCGAGAGATGGCATCAAACGGAACAAACTGTGCTTTTTCGCGCGTCGGAGCGGGTCTAATGAACTGAGCGGCTTTTCCGATGGAATGCTGCTTGGAGGGTGTTTCGATGTGGATTGTGAAGATAGCGCTGAACCGGCCCTACACCTTCATCGTGCTGGCGTTGCTGATTCTGTTGCTAAGCCCTGTCATGATCCTGCGCACTCCTACGGACATCTTCCCGAACATCAACATTCCCGTGGTTGCTGTTGCGTGGCAGTACACAGGTTTGAACGCCGAGGAGATCGAAGGGCGCCTGACCACCCCTTACGAGAAGGCACTCACCACGCTTGTGGACAACGTGCAGCACACGGAATCAACCAGCTATAACGGTGTGTCTGTCATCAAGATCTTCCTGCAGCCGAATGCAAGCCTCGACACTGCAAATGCGCAGGTTACAGCGGCTTCGCAGTATCTGCTCCGCCAATTGCCTCCCGGCATTTTGCCACCTGAGATCATCAACTTCTCGGCGTCGAGTGTGCCTATTCTGCAGCTCGGCGTCAGCGGCACTGGCTTGAATGAGCAGCAACTCTCCGATCTGTCGACCAACATCGTACGGCCCGCGCTTGTCACCGTGCCCGGAGCGGTGCTGCCGCAGCCGTATGGCGGCAAGCAGCCGCAGATTTCCGTCAACATGGACCAGGCGAAGATGCAGTCGAAGGGCGTCTCGCCAGGCGACCTGCTGGCCGCGATGACCGCGCAAAACGTTGTAATGCCGTCTGGTACTGCCAAGATCGGCGTCAGCGAGTACGACGTTCGCACCAACGCAGCGCCGCGGACGATCGAAGAGCTGGCTATGTTGCCCATCAAGCAGGTAAACGGGGCGATGGTCTACGTGCGCGACGTGGCCACGGTCAGCGATGGAGCATCGTTCCAGACCAACATTGTCCGCCAGGACGGCAACCGCGGCGTGCTGATCAGCGTGCTGAAGAATGGCAACGCATCCACGCTGGACGTGGTCAAGGGCATTCGCGAACTGCTGCCCAGGGTAGCCCAGCTTACGCCTTCCAACCTGCGTGTCACGCCACTTAGCGACCAGAGCGTGTTTGTGAGGGCTGCTGTCTCCGGCGTCATCCGCGAGGCAATCATTGCCGCCACTCTCACCGGCATCATGATCCTGCTTTTCCTTGGCAGCTGGCGCTCGACCCTTATCATCGCGGTCTCTATCCCACTCTCGATTCTTACGTCGGTGCTTGTGCTCGGCTTTATAGGAGAGACCATCAACACCATGACGCTTGGCGGATTGGCACTCGCCGTCGGCATCCTTGTCGATGACGCGACCGTCACCCTCGAAAACATCGAACGTTACCTCGAAGACGGATATCCGCTGCTCGAGGCGATCCTCGACGGTGCCGCACAGATCGCGGTGCCTGCACTGGTTTCGACACTCTGCATCTGCATCGTGTTCCTGCCGATGTTCTTTCTCAGCGGCGTCGCCAAGTATTTGTTCGCGCCGCTCGCGGAAGCCGTTATCTTCGCGATGATCGCGTCATACATTCTGTCGCGGACCCTGGTGCCAACGCTGGCCATGTACCTGCTGCGGCATAAGAACACCGCGCCGTCGCGCAACCCGCTGGTCAACTTCCAGCGCGCGTTCGAGCGAGGCTTCGAACGTGTACGTTCCGGATATCAACTGCTGCTCACGCGCCTCGTCTTCAAGCGCAAGGTATTCATACCGATCTTTCTAGGTTTGTGCGTGTGCGTCGGCCTGCTGATCCCGTTCCTCGGGCAGGACTTCTTCCCGGCGACTGATTCGGGTGAGTTCATCCTGCACGTGCGAGCTGCTACCGGCACCCGCATTGAAGAGACGGCGAAGCTCGCTGACCTTGTGGAAGGCTCTATCCGGCAAACGATCCCGCCAGCTGAGGTCAACAATATTTTGGACAACCTCGGCCTGCCGTACAGCCCCATGAACACGATGCACCTCACCAATGGCCTGATCGGCCCATCGGGTGGAGACATCATGGTCACGTTGAATGAGGACCACCGCCCCACGGCCGAGTACGTGCGCCAGTTGCGGGATAAGCTGCCTCGTCAATTTCCCGGCACCACGTTTTACTTTCTGCCGGCAGACATCACTACGCAGATCCTCAACTTCGGTTTGCCTGCCCCAATCGATGTCCAGATCCAGAGCAACGACATGGCGGCCAGCTCTGCCCAGGCCGCACAGTTGCTGGCAAAGCTGAGAACCGTTCCGGGTCTGACCGATTTGCGCATTCAGCAACCGGTCGATTACCCAACGCTTGAGGTGGCCGTCGAGCGTACCAAGGCAGAGCAGGGCGGATACACCACCCGCGACGTCGCGCAAAGTATGCTGAACAGCCTGAGCGGTTCGTTCCAGATCACGCCGATGTTCTTCCTGAACTGGAAGAACGGCGTCAATTACAACCTGGTAGCCCAGACCCCGCAGTACCGAATGGACTCGCTGCAGGACATCCAGAACATACCCATCAACTCCGCAACCGCAGCCACCCGGACAACACCGGAGTTGTTGAACGACATCGCTTCCATCCAGCGGGGTCATGAGGCCGCTGTCGTCTCGCACTACAACATTCGCAGGGTGATCGATGTGTACGGCGCGGTACAGGGACGCGACCTGGGCGCCGTCGCGGGCGAAGTAGGCAAGATTGTCGCGCAGCAGCAGAAGACGATGCCGCGCGGCATGTTTGTCGCTGTGCGAGGGCAGGCAGAGACGATGCGGTCGTCGTATATCTCGCTGCTTGGTGGACTCGGCTTTGCAATCGTTCTTGTGTACGCGCTGATCGTGGTGAACTTTCAGTCGTGGCTCGATCCCTTCATCATCATCACGGCGCTGCCGGCTGCGCTTGCCGGTATTGTGCTGTTCCTCTTTCTTACGCATACCACCCTCAGCGTGCCCGCACTGATGGGAGCGATCATGTGCATGGGCGTCGCTACGGCGAACAGTATTCTTGTTGTTTCATTTGCAAAGGGGCGCTACGAGGAGCACCATGACGCGATCCTGGCCGCCATCGAGGCCGGCGCAACGCGCTTTCGCCCGGTAGTGATGACGGCGCTCGCCATGATCATCGGCATGGTGCCCATGGCGCTGGGCATGGGCGACGGAGGCGAGCAGAATGCTCCCCTTGGCCGCGCCGTCATCGGCGGCCTGCTGTGCGCAACCGTTGCCACGCTGGTCTTTGTGCCGACAGTGTTCGCCCTGCTGCACAGCGGCAAGCCAAAACTCAGCAGGGAAGCTTCGCTGCAGCAGAGGGAGGAAGCCCATGCCTGAGGTAATGCCGCAAACAACCGCGAACTCCACCTCGATGCAACGCAGCAGTGAATTGAAACAGGAGAACGCCTTGAACCAGCAGCAGAACAATCTCGGTGAACGCGACTACAACGAGACGCACCCGGGCGCCAACGTACCTCCGCTTGCTACTGGAGACGCCGCGACGCAGGAGCACCCGCACGGGGGCAATGGACCGCAGGTCCAGATTGACACCACCTCGCGTCTTGGCACCGGGCCAATGCTGATCCTGGCGGTTATCGCCGTGGTTCTCGGCATCTTCATCTTTACTGGCATCCATCGTCGCGCCACGGCAGAGAGCTCGCTCAAGACAGAAACGAACGTAGCTGCTATCCCGACCGTCGCTGTTACCCACCCCACGGAGGGAGCGGTTGCTCAGGACGTTCAACTGCCCGCCGACACCCAGGCCTTCACAGATACCGCCATATACAGCCGCACGAATGGCTACCTGTTGAAGTGGTATGCAGACATCGGCACCAATGTGCGCAAAGGCCAGTTGCTCGCAGTCATCCAGACACCCGAAGTGGATCAGCAGGTGCAACAGGCGCAGGCCGATGTAGCGACCGCGAAGGCGAACGAGCAGCTTGCAGAAACCACTAATGAGCGTTGGAAGGCGCTGCTCGCGAAGAACGCTGTCAGTCGGCAGGAAGCCGATCAGACTTCATCGGATCTACTGGTAAAGCAGTCGGCGCTGAACGCGTCAGAAGCGAACTTCCGGCGTCTGCAGCAACTGCAGTCGTTCGAGCACATCTATGCTCCGTTTGACGGAGTCATTACGGCCCGCAACGTCGATGTTGGTTCGCTGATCCAGGCTGGTGACAGCAACACGCCGCATTCCGAGTTGTTTCATCTCAACTCGGTCGGGACACTGCGCCTCTTCGTTCCTGTGCCCGAGGTGTATGTCGGCGTGATCCATACAGGAGAACAAGTGAAGGTGACCTCTGACGCGTATCCCGGCGAAACCTTCTTTGGAACGATCGTTCGCAACGCCACCGCCATCGATGTAACATCCCGCACGCTGAAAGTCGAGGTAGATGTTGCCAACGCGTCGCATCGGCTCCTGCCCGGTCAGTACGCCTTTGTGCATCTGCCGGTGCCGCCTGCGCCCTCGTCCATGACGTTGCCTTCAAACACAATTCTTTTCCGTGCCGAAGGTCTGCGGGTCGGTGTGGTGCAGGGCGATCGTGTTCACCTTGCACCGGTCAGCATCGGACACGACCTGGGTGCAACCGTCGAGATTACGGCTGGTCTGAAGCCGTCGGATCAGGTGATCCTGAACCCGTCTGATTCTCTCGCCGAAGGTGCCCGGGTTCGCGTGGAGGGCCGTTAGTCATGCGTCGTTCCATTCGGTTTCTGCTGTCTACTTCATTCGCGCTCGCGCTGCTGTCCGGCTGCAAGGTCGGCCCCAATTACAAGACACCCGCAGCCGTGATGGCACCCGGCATCACAACGTTCAAGGAAGGTCCGCCGCCCGGATTCCAGGGATGGAAAGTAGGTCAACCCAGCGATGCGAAGGTCAAGGGCGACTGGTGGACCGAGTTTAACGATCCGCAGTTGAATGAGCTGGAACCGCAGGTAGACACCGCGAATCAGACGCTGATCAGCGCAGAGGCGAACTTTCGTGCGGCCCGTGAGCAGATTGGCTATCAGCGCTCGTTTCTCGCACCAACTATTGGCACGGCCCCCTTTGCCGGTGCGGTTCGGGACTCCGCGAACCAGCCATACTTTAACTCGTTGCTTGCCAACAACGGCGTTGGCAGCTTTGAATTACCGCTTGACTTCAATTACGAGATAGATCTTTGGGGACGTATACGGCGCGGTGTGACGCAGGCGCGCGCAGACGCGCAAGGTGCAGATGCCGACCTGGAGAACGCCCGGCTCAGCCTGCACGCCGAGCTCGCGAGGGACTACTTCAACCTGCGCAGCGCCGATGCGCAGGAGACGCTGCTCGACAGCACCATCAAGGTGTACGAGCAGGCCTTGCAACTGGTGCAGGATCGCTATGATGGCGGCGTCGCTCCACTGTCCGATGTTGCGCAATCGCGTACCCAGCTGCAGCAGGCGCATGTGCAGCGAAGCGATCTTGATGTGCAACGGGCTCAGTACGAGCACGCAATCGCGGTGCTCATCGGCAAGCCTCCTGCCGCTCTTACAATCCCACCTACATCTCTTCGTCTGAAAGCACCGGACCTGCCGAACATTCCCGGCGTACTACCCGCGACGCTGCTGGAGCGCAGGCCGGACATCGCTTCACAGGAACGCCGCATGGCAGCGGCGAACGAGTCTATCGGCATCGCCCAGGCAGCGTACTACCCGACGCTTTCCCTCAGTGCCCAGGGCGGCTTCATAGGTACCAGCGCGGTAAATCTCTTCTCCTTGCCGAGCCGCTTTTTCGCCGTTGGCCCTACGCTCTCGCAGACGATCTATGATGCGGGACGCCGCCGGGCCGTCAAGAACATCAGCGTGGCCCAATACGACCAGACGGTCGCAGACTATCGAGAGACCTCCCTGGAAGCTTTTCAGCAGGTGGAAGATAATCTCGCCGCGCTGCGCGTCCTGAGTACTGAAGCCGATCAGCAGCGCGAGGCCACAGCCTCAGCAAATCAGTCGCTTGACCTATTCAACATTCGCTACCAGGGCGGCGTAGACACCTACCTGCAGGTGGTTACGTGGCAGACGGCACTGCTCAACAATCAACGGAACGAGATTGTCCTGATGCAACGTCGCCTTGATGCGACGGTGCTGCTTATCAAGGCTGTCGGCGGCGGATGGGACCGAACAAAGCTGCCTGCTTTGTAACTAACGTCAGTATCGGCGCAACAAGAACAAGCCCTCCCACACGGAGGGCTTTGATTCGTTCATCCGTTTGTTAGGTTCGATTCTGTCGGTTCTGAGTCAATCGTGCGGATCGCAGCTGAAGTCAATGATCACTTTCTTTGCAGGAAAAGTATTGCCGCGACAAGTGTCCGGTGCTATAAAGAGTGGCCATCGACCAACACATCTTGGGAGAAAGCTATGGATCCGATCCGAATCCTTCGCTTCGAAGGTTTTGCATTTCTGTGTGCCGTACTTTTTCTGCTGGCGTACCGCTTACTTACTCGCCGTATTAACCTGAGCGGTCTGCTTGGCGACGGCAGCGAAACTGGGGCAGTCAGTCCAGAGCGTGTGCAGTTACTGGTTACAACGATCGCGGTAAGTGTCAATATACTGCGGACTGCGCTGCATGGCACGGCAAATGCATTCCCGAAAATCAGTCCGGCGACGTTAACTATCTTCGGTGCGAGCAGCTTCACCTATCTGGGTGTGAAGGCATTCAAGATGTTGGGCCCAGGCGGAACGAGTTCTTAGAAGCCTAGAAAGCGAGACTGGCAATGCCTTATCAACGAGAGTTCACGGTACTCCTGTTGTTCTGCGGTTACGGTGTGTGCCTGTTTTTCGGCTGGCTGTGCTTCATCCTGCTGCTAAAAATCAGCCGCAATGAGATTTGCTTGAACAAGCTTGTCTCTGAGGCAAACGGCGATGCCAGCATGTCACGATTTCAACTGCTGATCTTCACCATGATTGTGGCATTCAGTCTGTTCATCATGGTGGTTAAGAACTGGACATTTCCTTACATTTCGGATGGCGTTCTTACTCTGCTGGGCATTAGCGCGAGCACTTACGCGGTAAGTAAGGGCATCCAGTTCAGCCGCCCGGAAACGCTGATTTCTTCGTCCGATAGACAGCAGGCTCTTAAGACCGCACAGCAAATGTCCAACACAGGGGCGCCAGTGATGCTGACCTCAGACTCGGTAGTCTCCGGCGGAACGCCGCCCGGGGAGCAGTCGCCAGCGCCGCCGCAGAGCTAGGTAGCTTCGGTTTCACTATTGATGGAGCGCTTTGCGGGTTAGTAGCTGGTAGAGGAGGATACGATTGGCGCGGGATCCGGTTCAAGCGACGCCCAAGGGCAGCAGTTCGGGATCGGTAATACGTACTGCTGCGGGGCTGATTCCCGTGGCGCTGCCAGCGCTCGTAGGACTGGCGCATGCAACTCTCGGTGCCGGTACAGGCATTGCCGCACCGCCAGCTCCAAGCGCAGCCGTCAGCCAGCAGAGCTCAACCGGGGTTGTGCCCGCTGGCTCCTTAGCGGAGATACACTGCGGTGGAGGTACCGCCAATTCGCCGCCGTGCACGGTGCCTTATCCGATGCTTACGAAGGGCCACCCGGTTGAGTGGTTCTTCGTCTTCAAGCTGAATGCTTCGTTGTTCCCGAAGTGTGGTGACGGTGTTGACTCCAGGACTTGCATCTTCGACAGCGGACTCCAGCCGGCTGATTACAAGCAGGGATTTGGGCAGCGCTACGCGGTCGCGAGCAGCGAAGCTCCGGGTTTGGTGGACGGAGGACCGCAATGTGCCGGAGCCACCACAAGCGACCCTGTTGGCGCGACCTTTGACGAGGTCTACAACGGCGGCTATCACTACCTGATCTGGAACGACCAGTTTCACGATGTTGATCCCGCGATTTTGAACTGCAGTAAGGGTGATTGCGATACACCCTGGGGTCACTCCAAAGGGCTGATCGCATGGAACGATGCAGGTGAAGGCTTTGTCATGCAGGTGAGCACGCCCTCGTGGCCGGGTTCGGGTACACCCACCATCCGGCGAAAGATAGGCAACACGCTCGGCTGCATAGTTGGTGACGACGATGTCGGCGTAAGCCAGCACTTCTTTGCTCTTCATTTGACGAAAGGCGATCTGATCGAAGTGCTTACAGGCTTGAACGAAGCCAGCGTAGCGACTGATCCAACAAACCGGCAGGTCGCCAGCAGCACGGACGGCAGTCCACCGGAGATCGTCAAGCTGGTCAGCACATTAGGTAAACGATCGAACCAGGCCGGCCTTGATGGCAATCTGCCGTTCACGCTCTCCAGCGGTGTGCAATTCATCGCAAAACCGTCGGACCTGCATGTGCCACCATGGCAGATGGTCTCTGCGGCACTTGGCGGTATTCCACTGCGAGCAGCAACGTGGTGGGCTAGTCCTTACATTTCATCTACGACTGCACAGACCCCCGTGCCATGCTGGGACACCGCTCTATCGCGGGGTCAGGTTCGCGGCAAGCCCGGGGCGGTTGACATCGCATCGACAGGGACATGGGGCAATCCCACGAAGACTTTCAGCCTGAAGAGTGATCCGGGTACTGACGGCAATCATGCAAAGATTGGTGTCTCGACCACAGCAACCGATTACCTCGTCATCTTCGGCGATGAAAATCAGCAAGGCACGCTGGGCGGACCTGGGGAAGACTGCGGCAAAAGCCAGAATGGACGCGGCGGCATGTTCTTCGTGATGAAAAACCAGGCACTCTCGACCAGCCTCGGCCAGCTTATACAGGTAGGCACGCCGGGAGCGTCGGCATCATCTGCCAGCGGCTCGAAGTAGTACGGATGTATCAGGAACAAAGAGGATCAGCAACATGGCAAAGCTCGTGGCAATTACACAGGATGGAAACCGATATCTGGCTACAATCGATGGCGGCCCTTCGTTCGAAGTGGGTCGGCGAGTAACGTATGCCGCTCCCGGCGGTCCAACGGTCGGTCTGTCGGGAAGCCTTGGAGCCACTGCAAAGTACGAGCCGGCCGACTATTTTGAGCAGTACGGATTATGGGCCTACTTCATTGCTCCCACGGCCATGTGCGAAAGCAACGGCATGTTCGCAACGCTGAACAGCTATGACACGGCATCATTTACCTGGAGCTTCCTTCAGTTTGGGGCGCACGTTCCCAACGGCGACTTTGTTCAGTTCTTTCGCAAGCTTCTCGACGATCCTGAAGCAGCAGACTACTTTCCTGATCTGACTGTTTCAGGAGGTCGCATCTGTTGTGTCGGAACGGGCGGAACAATGGTGCTGGAATCCGATACTTCCACGCAATTGCTTATGAAGTATCTCAATCCGAGCATCCAGGCGGTTGAAAATGCCGAAGTCATTAATGCTGCTAAATTCGTGCATTGGACGACAAACTCTCCCGCGGCGAGGCTGCTCCAGGTCGACGCGGGCGTTTCGTTGTTTCGAGCGAATATGAAGGCTTATGCCCAGCGATACTCATTGGACGGCGTCCCTGATTTCGTCTGCCTGGTGATCGCAGACATTCGTCACCAGGGGCGTGGAACGAGTGTCGATATCCTGCAGGCAATGAATACCGGCGGCGACCACCAGAAAGCGTACGCAAATCTGATTGCAATTGGGGACCACTTATACTCCGGGCGTTGCCAGACGCTTGATACGACGATCCAGAAACTTAAACAGGCCGGCAATTTAGGCTCAAGTAAATACAGTGTCGCTCAATCTGACTTTATAGCAGCCTGAGCACACTGTGTTATCGCCTGAGACATCTGACAGATTGCTGAAGTTAAGTCGTTCGTCAATGGGGAAGGTTACATCGTGGTCCTAATGCTGGAGAGCCCGGAGCCGCTGCCACAGCAAGGCTGCCAGGCCATTCCGGCGCATTGACCCGCAGTCCATCGTGCCGGTCTGGAGCATCGATGGAGCCCGTGTCTGGTCGTCCTCATCACTCAGGCCAGGGCAGCGCCGTCCCTGACGATGCATTTCGGCAACATGGGCGCCTCAACGCCCTGTAGTTGAAACAACGACTGTGAGCACCGT
>CBDAPM010000001.1:0-29848 GCA_965198455.1 Terriglobus sp. | reverse complement strand
AATCGCGAAATCCCTTTAGCATGCCGCCTCCAGTGACTCAGCTTACAACCACAGCGGGTAGATCAGAAAGAAAGCGATCAGGCAGATCACCATTAAATCCATGTAAGCGCAAAGCACCACGCCACCGTGGTACCAGCTCCAGCGCGTGCGCATGCAGCGCACGGTGTCCAGCGTTCCCACCAGCGCCAGCAAGAGCGGAATCGCGAGCCATACCGACGCGTGATTATGGGGAAAGTCAGAGAGCCGAAACGCGATCAGCAGACTGATGAACACCAGTCCGTTCGCGCGCACAAGGGAACGCTGCCGCCAGTCTCCCATGGCGCGCAGTGAGAAATTAGACGGCGATGGCATCCGCCTCGGCCTGCATGGCCAGCATGCTCTCGGTGTACGGTGCGTGCAGCAGACCGCGTTCCGTAATGATGGCGGTCACATACTTCGCAGGTGTTACGTCAAAGGCGGGGTTCTCAATGCCGACGCCATCCGGCGTCATCTGCTTGCCGTTGGAGTGCGTGACCTCGTAGGCACTGCGCTGCTCAATCGGAATATCCGCGCCGCTCGTGGTCTTCATGTCAATCGTCGCCCAGGGCGCGGCAACATAGAAGGGAATCCCATGCTCCTTTGCAAGGATCGCAACGGAGTAGGTGCCGATCTTATTCGCAACATCGCCGTTAGCCGCGATGCGGTCCGCGCCTACGATGACCGCCTGTACGCGTCCCTTGCTCATCAGGTAGCCGCTCATGTTGTCGCACAGGACCGTGGTCGGAATGTTGTCCTGCAGCAGCTCCCATGCGGTCAGCCGGGCGCCCTGCAGATACGGCCGCGTCTCGTCGGCGAGCACGTCGATCTTCGCGCCTGCCTCCACCGCCGCGCGGATTACGCCGAGTGCCGTGCCATAACCCGCCGCGCAGAGTGCGCCCGCGTTGCAATGGGTCAGCACCGTGCCCTCACGTGGCATCAGGTGCTCCCCGACGCGGCCCATCGTGCGACAGGTCGCAATGTCTTCGTCGTACATCCGCCGCGCCTCGGCGATCACTTCTTCGCGAATGTATGCGATTTTGTCCGATTCGCTGCGATCTGCAGGCTGCGCGGCAACCAGCTTGCGAAACAGTGTCCGAATGCGCTCGATGCCCCAGAACAGGTTCACCGCGGTTGGCCGTGTGCTTGCCAGTACGTCTGCCATCGCATTCACGTCGTTCGCGAGCTCGGCAACCGTTGTGGCAGAAGACTTCTGAATGCCGAGTGCCATACCCATGCCCGCGGATACACCGATGGCCGGCGCGCCCCGGACGATCATGTCGCGAATGACGGTGGCAACATCCTGATAGCCGGTGGCGAGTACGTAAACTTCTTCGAGCGGCAGCTTGGTCTGGTCGAGAAAGCGAACGCCTTCCTCGGTCCATTCGAGTGTAGGAATCATCGTCTTTCAGTCTACCGCCTGGGGACTGCCGGTCGGGTTGGGCGCAAGTCAGAGGGCCGGCTTTGAAATGCCATACTTCATCGCAAGAAAATTCTGCAAAGGTTTGGAAAGGCATGCTGCAATCTCCTGCCATGTGATCAGGAGCATGCGACTGCGAAGCTCTGCCGATGTCACGGCAGCAAGCACACCGAACCACTCCTCGCGCAGGTCTGGTCTTCGCGCATCGCAGAACACGGCGAACCGTGCCCGGTGGTGATGGGCGGCAAGCACGCCCCGCAGCAACTGGTACGAGCGAAACTGCCCGCGTACAAGTACCAGAGCGTTCACATGGAAGACCGATTCGAACTGCTCGTATCGACTCAAAAGGTCAGGCCGAGCTGACTGGAAGCCACTCTCACCCAGCTTGGCCTCGACCAGCAGGTCTCCGACCTGCATGTCCACCTCGGTACGGTCTTCATACCCGCCACGAAGCGGTGTTCGCACACGTACACCGAAGCCAGGCGATGTTCCCGGTTCGAGGCTCAGCAACCGGCACACACCCTTCGAACGAGTCACGCCGGGAGCGCAGAAGATGTTCATCAGCAGCGCGTCCGAGCTGTTCGCGCAGTCCAGCTCGCTGCGCCGCCGCTCATGCCCGCGCACGATTCGATCCGACGCGGTGTACACCTTGTCGAGCCGCCGCGCCCACTCCGGCTTTGCGACAATCCGGCGGTATGCGGCAGGCAAGAAGTTGCCGTGACTGCCGTCATCCTCCTGCCGGTAAAGGACTGAAGGTACGCTGCCAAACGTAGTGTCGTGGGCCACGTCTGCGGCAAGCGCAAGGTTGCGCGCGCTGATTTCGCGACGCAACTGCGAAGCGCTGCGTACCTCAAGGTCGGGTTCTACAGAACGCTCCATCTGCAGCAGTATAGGCGATCATTAGGCGAAGATGCATCCATGCCGCTGGTCCAGGGTTCCAATGCCTGGAGAGCAGCACATGCGATCGATACTGCCAGCCGGGAGCCGAAACGTGACTATGAAGCCCGACGCAGCTTCTCGACCCGTATATCCGAAGCAGTAAACACCGACACAAACGGAGCGCCATCCATCGCGGCCTCAATGTTCTCCCGGCCGCCCTGTTCGCGATCCACCAGGCAGAGCACCGCAATGACCTTCATGCCCGCAGCCTTCACCGCCTCGATTGCCGTAATCGTCGACCCGCCCGTTGTACAAACATCATCCACGACGACGACCTCGGCACCTTCGCGTACGTAGCCCTCGATCTGCCGGCCGGTACCATGCGACTTCAACGCCTTGCGCACAAGGAAGCCATGCACGGGCTTCGTGTCGGGATTCTGAAGCTGCCACCAGGCGGTGGCTGATGCGGTGTTTGAGACAAGCGGATCGGCCCCCATCGTCAGACCACCCACAGCCTCTGCCTGCGGCGCATGCTGCCGGATCATCTCGGCGAAGACAAGCCCGCTCAAGCGGCCACCTTCCGCGTCCAGCGTCGTAGTGCGGCAGTCGATGTAGTAATCACTCTTCGCACCGGATGCAAGCGTGAAGTCTCCAACGCGGAAGGAGAGCTGTGCGATCAGCGCGAGCAGGGCGGAACGATCGGCTTTGAGTGCGGTCGAGAGGTCCATCTCTCGATTCTAAGCAGAACGGCCTAACGGAGACGCCGCAGCGAACGTAACCACGTGCTCGGCGGTAGTCTGCGCACGACCTGCATAGCCGCTATGGATCGCCTTCCCTGCAGAGTCGGAACGCTTGCGAGCGCCGCGCACCATTACCAGCAGCTGCCACATACCGGCCAGCAGAATCGCAACGATCAGCGGTCCGTCCAGTGCCTTGCGCAGCTCCCAGTTATAGATCGCGCCCGCGTTCAGCACGACGAACAACACCAGCATGCCGGCAATCCACCGACCGGGCTGCTGCCGTGTGCGTGCATACCGCCATGCAATCAGCGCCAGCGGAATGGTCATGGGCGCAACGTCGTACTCCATGATGCGCGGATTCAACAGCAGCACACCAACCAGCAGCACAGGAGCCCACTGCGTCAACGGGAAGTCACCATGCAGGAAGCGGCGGGAGAGATAGACCAGCGCGGCAAACAGCGGGATCGCGTACGCCGCATAGAAGAAGTAGGCCCACGGCGCATACGGCACATGGTGCGCACCAAGCAGCTGGCTGAACAGGCCTGAAGGCGCGCAGCCGAAGTCATGGTTGTAGCTGAACTGCAGCTCTACTGCCTGCAGGTAGTGCTGGAACAGCGAAGGCCAGACCAGCGGCTGCATCCCAAACAGCGCAAGACCGCCTGTCACAGTAGCCGCCGCAGGCCACCATTGCTTGCGAGCCGAAAGCGCAGGCAACAACGCAAAACTCAGGAACGGTGCCTTCACGCAAGAAGCGATGATCACCGCAGCATAAAACGGCAGCCATCTTCCACGCTTCCATCCCAACAGGGCGGTCAGAAGCACTGCGCCGTACAGAATGTAAGCGATATTTCCGCTTAGCAGAACACCATTCGCGAGCAGCCCCGGAAAGAATGCAGCAACGCCGGCGCAATACAGCAGCACGTCTCTTTCATCACGCCTGCCCAGGCGAACGCCGACGAAGATCGCCGCCAAGACGCCGGCCGTGTACATCGTCCAGTAGAGCGCCAACAGCAGCGACACTGGCATCCGCCCCAACACCCCCAACAGCGGCAACGTGATTGGCGAGTAGACATAGCTGTACGGAGGAGCGCTGTCTGTCTCTACTCCGCCATTGGCCAGCACCTTTGCGTGGTGCAGCTTTTGCAATGCGGTCGCATCGCTATAGGGATCGTGTCCGGCCTGCAGACTTTGCAACGCCTTACCATAGATCTGCACGTCCCAAGCGGACGAGTCATGCATCACCCACACCGGTACAGCGATTGCCGCCAGCAGCCAGAGGATAAGCACTGAAATCGGAAAGGTGAAAAATCTGCGGCTGACGCCGGTCGCCGGAGAGTGCGAAAGCATCAACGAATAACCTCAACTGCATCGACGAGCGCATCGGCGGATGCAAAACTTTCCTCACGCCGCCGTACAGGCCAGGTCACAAAACTGCTAACAGACAGGTTCCAGACCGAACCCATCACGATGCCGGCAAACCCTGCCAGCATCCATTCAACATTGGACTGCCAGAGCGCGCGCGCGAAGACCACGTTGGCCCATGCACCGAACGAGCAGGCAAGCACAAACCGCAGCATGCCCGGCAGCATCCGCCGCCCATGCAGGCCGCGGTCGCGAAAGGTAATCAGGTTGTTCAGGAAGAAATTCTCCAGCATCGCCAGTGATGTGGCGACAATCTGAGCCGTCACGAAGTGGACCTTGAGCGTATCGACGAGGGTAATCAGCAGCGTAAGGTGTGTCAGCACACCAAGCGCACCCACCAGCAGATAAAGCGTCAACTGCACTGGTATGACATCACCGAGCAGCTTGTTAGCCACGAGAAACAGGTACTCGATCCCGGTGACGACATTCAGCTTGCTCTCGCCATTACGCCGTGCGGCAAAGGTGTAGCCCACTTCGCCTAAGCGCACAGGACTATGCGCCGACGCCAGCATATCTACCAGGATCTTGAAGCCGACTCCGCGCAGGTCCCGCACTACGTCCATCAGAAAGCTGCGGCGCAGCATAAAGAAGCCGCTCATCGGGTCCGTCAGCTCGCATCTGCAGACGGTGTGGCTGATCTTCTGCCCCACCCGGCTTAGCAGCACGCGGCCTTTGCCGAACTCGCCCATGCTGCCACCGGCCGTGTTGCGCGAGCCGACGACGATGTCCAACGACTCCTCGCGCAGGCGGCGAAGCATCTCCGGCAGAATGGTTGCGTCGTGCTGCAGGTCACCGTCCATCACCGCAACGATGGGGGCCTGTGAAGCCATCATGCCTTCGATGCAGGCCGATGAAAGACCCCGACGTCCGATGCGGTGCAGCAGGCGAACCGAAGAACATTCCCGCGCACATGCAGCGACTACTTCGGGTGTGCCGTCCGGCGAATCATCGTCAACGAAAATGACTTCCCAACACTCACCGTCAAGGGCCGCCTTCAACTGGGCGATCACGAGCGGAACGTTTTCACGTTCGCTGTACGTCGGAATCACAATGGAAATCTCTGGCGTCATCGTGTCTGGCGCAGCCACCTCAATGATGTGGAGTACAGCGCACATCATACCTGCTGTTTGTCTGATTCCTTACACGTTTCTGGCGTCAGACGAACCACAGTTGGTGGCGCTGCAAGGGTTCGACGTCCCGTGGCGGGAATCGGGTTACAACGACGGCATTCGATGGTCCTACCGCAACCTTTTGCCAGTCGGCGGGTCAGACGGCGCAACCTTAACGTAAGAAGACGCTCAGTTCATTCGCTGCAGCCCGCAGGTACGGCAGGAACTTGGCCTGCATCTCCATCATTGGCATGCGCGGCGCGTGGCCGCTCAAGTTGATGGTTGCAATCGCCTTACCACTGGGCGCATACACCGGCACTGCCATCGACCGCAGGCCTACTTCATATTCCTGATCGCACACCGCGTAACCGTTGCGTCGCACATTGCGGAGCAACATACGAAGCTTCTCAACAGTGTTCACCGTGCGCGCCGTGAACGGCTTCAACTCCACACGTGCCAGGTAGCGCTCCACCTCGTCTGGCGGCTGCGACGCAATCAACACGCGACCCATGCTGGTGCAGTATGCGGGCAGCCGGCTGCCAATGTGCAGGTCCACGCTCATCAGGCGCTGTACCTGTGTGCGTGCGATGTATACGATCTCGTCGCCATCGAGCGTTGCGACTGAAAAGCTTTCGTTCAGCTTCTCGCTCATGCGCTCAAGAATGGGCTGCGCCGCACTCGACAGCGTGTTGCTGACCGTGTACGTGTGACTCAGCGTCAGCATCTTCGGGCGAAGGGAGTAACGCTGGCTGTCCTCAGAACCTACATAGCCAAGCTTCGCCAGCGTATACAGGCACCGGCGCACGGCGGCGCGGCTCAGGCCTGTCTTCTTGCTTAACTGCGATATCGTCATGTGCGGTGTCTGCTGCGTGAAGGTCTCAAGCACGGTCAGGCCACGTGCAAGCGACGTCATAAAGTTGGCGTCACCGGTGTAGACCTCCAGCGCTTTTGCGGGCGACAACTTCATCGTCGCATCCATGGGCATTACCGCGGCTGTAGACATGGCCTGTTGATCCTCCGTGTGCGTTCGTTTATCGCCCATAAAAGCGATAACCGCACTCTCAGTGTAAAGCCCAAACACCAGCCGCTGCAATCTCTCCCCGCCGGTTTCGCCGTGCATTGACATAACTGGCGCATCTACGTCACCAACAGCCGCATCTACCTCCTCGTAGAATGGAGCGCATATGAGTACGTTCAACCTGCAGGTTTCTCTTCCGTCCGCGTTGCAAAGCACTGTCGCCTCCACCGCCGCCGAGTGGCAGAGCGGCAACAAGCTCGGCCGCCTGTGGGCGCACGATGCGTCACTCTGGACCTCCGGCGAGGGCAGCGATGATGAGTCGAAATGGCTGGGCTGGCTCGACATAGTCGAGCGTCAGCAGCAGGACCTGGCCGCGTTCGCCGCGCTGCGCAATGACATTCACAGCGCCGGCTTCACACACGCGCTGTTGCTGGGCATGGGTGGATCGTCACTCTGTCCTGAAGTGCTGTCGCTGACCTACGGCCAGCAGCCGGGCTTCCCCAAACTGCATATCGTCGACTCGACTGACCCGGCGCAGGTCGCCGCCGCACGTGCCGCGGTCGATCTGCACAAGACGATCTGCATCGTCTCGTCAAAATCAGGATCGACACTTGAGCCCAACATTCTGAAGGATTATTTCTACAGCGAGATGAGCAAGGCTGTCGGCGCGGGTGAGGCAGGCAAGCACTTCATTGCCATCACCGACCCAGGCTCAAAGATGGAACAGGTCGCTCGGGCTGACGGTTTCCGCCATGTTTTCTATGGTGACAAGACCATCGGTGGACGCTTCTCAGCTCTGTCAAACTTTGGCATTGTGCCCGCGGCTGTGGCTGGACTCGACGTGCCGCGCTTCCTTGCAGAGGCAAAGCGGGGCGTGGATGCGGCGCACACCACGACTGTTGCGAGCAATCCCGGGGCACTGCTTGGCCTCATCCTTGGTGAAGCGCACAACGCCGGCATGGATAAGCTCACCTTCTTCACCTCGGCCCCGATCTTTGACCTGGGCGCGTGGCTTGAGCAGTTGATTGCAGAATCCACAGGCAAGCTGGGCAAAGGGATTACGCCCGTTGATCGTGAGCCGGTCGGACCGCCCAGCGTCTACGGCAAGGACCGCGTCTTCGCGTACATACGCCTGTCGACCGCGATCGACCCCGCTCAGGACGCTGCAGTGGACGCACTCGCGGCAGCAGGCCATCCCGTCGTCAGCTTCACGATCGACGACATCTACGAGCTGCCCGCGATCATGTACCTCTGGGAGATTGCTGTTGCCTGTGCGGGATCAGTGATGGGCATCAACACCTTCAACCAGCCCGACGTGGAAGCCGCGAAAATCGAGACGCGCAAGCTCACTGACGAATACACGCAAACGGGCAAGCTCGCTCAGCACGAGCCGATTCTGGATGTCGACGGCATCAAGCTCTACGCCGACGAAAGCTACGGCCTGACGCTGAAGACGACGGCGACCGAGCAGACCCTGGTTGACTACCTGCAGGCGCATCTCGCGCAGATCAAGCCGCACGACTACTTCGCGACGCTCGCCTATATCCAGATGACGGAGGAGCATGAGGATCTGATCCAACGCTTCCGCATGATGGTGCGCGACCATGAAAAGGTGGCAACATGCCTGGGCTTTGGCCCGCGCTTTCTGCATTCCACAGGACAGGATTACAAAGGCGGCCCCAACACGGGTGTCTTCCTGCAGATCACCGCAGATCACGCGGAAGATCTGGCAATCCCCAACGCGAAATATACCTTCGGTGTAGTGATTGATGCACAGGCTGCCGGCGATCTCGCCGTGCTGCAGCAGCGGGGACGCCGCGCGCTGCGCGTGCACCTTGGAGCGGACGTGTCCAAGGGCCTTAACGCACTTGGAGTCGCCATGACGAGCGCCCTGGCGCTCTAGTGCTTGCTGTCGCGGAGAGGCGTGCCTTCGGGCATGCCTCTTCCTTCCGGATTAGAGGGTTGACCGTCCATGTGACCCCATGCTTCCGGGGCCGTGCCACGCTTCTCCTGCAGGCGCATGGTGTGCGCGAGCAGCTGTTCAAAGGACAGCTCGAACGAACGTCCACTGGTGAGCGTGACAACGAAGCTGTGATTGCCGCCCTGCGCAACGACTGAATCGATATTCATTTGAATGCCCTCAATCTAGCGCATTCTGGAACGCTCCTACCAACGAGTCTGTCCACTAGCATACTTTGGCGCGATATAGAGCAGAAAAAGTTCATAAGCCAAAGAAAGTTTGTAAACAGCTCAAAACATTGCCACTTTGGGAAAACTCAGGCAACCCGCAGCTACAAAAGGCTGGCTAGTACATCGTCAGGTTCAGGACGCACGCGGAAATCGGCATGCGCTTCAGAAAACGCAAGTACGCCCTCGCGGTTCACAACGAAGGTTGCCGGCAGCGGCAGCTTCCACACTGCATCATCCGGCGCAGCCATCACGTTCTTCCCGCTGTTAATGAACGGGATGTTTACCAGGATCGACCGGTAGTACCGCTGCATGGTCTGCGACACCGGGAAAGCGATGCCAAATTGTTCCGCGAGCGCGGAATTCGCATCCTGCAGAACCGGGAATGGAATGTCGTACTGCTGCACGGCAAAGTCGCTCTGACGCAGGGTCTGCGGCGAGATGGCGACCAGCAGAGCACCCCTCGCGCGCACCCGGGGGTATAGATCGCGCCACATCTCCAGCTCGGTGACGCAATACGGATCCCAGCGCCCACGAAAGAAGCTGATGACCAGCGGTGCCAGGGCCAGCAGGTCGGAGGAGCGAATCAGCTTGCCCGATATCGCATCCGGTAACGCAAACTCGGGAGCCTTAGCCCCAACAGGCAGAACCGTACTCTCGATGCCCGTGGCGAACAGCTCAGCAATCGAGTTCTCGCTGATGGCAAGCCGTTCCGCCTGCACCAGCTTGCGGGTGTTTTGAGTGATTTCGTCGAGTTTGCTCTGCAGTTCGGCCACACACCCATTATCGGGCATGCGTTCAACCCGTCGTTTGACGTTACGCGGTGACCAGTTCCTCGACCTGCGCCTTGCCGTAATGGCTCTTCACGTAGTCATCAAGGATCACCTTGAACTCGTCGACGATGTGGTCGCCCTTCAGCGTCATGGCGAGCTTGCCGTCGATGTACACGGGCGCTTTCGGCTCTTCGAACGTACCCGGCAGCGAGATACCGATGTTCGCGTGCTTGCTCTCGCCGGGGCCGTTCACGATGCAGCCCATCACGGCCAGCTTCATCTCTTCAACGCCTGGATAGTGCTGCTTCCACTCCGGCATGGAGGTGGTGATGTAGTTCTGTACCTGCTCCGCCAGCATCTGGAAGTACGTCGAAGTGGTGCGGCCGCAACCGGGGCAACTGGTCACCTGCGGGGCAAAGCTGCGGATAGAAAGCGCCTGCAGAATCTGCTGTGCGCAACGTACCTCTTCCGCGCGATCGCCGCCAGGCGTAGGGGTAAGCGAGACGCGGATCGTATCGCCGATCCCCTTCAGCAGCAGGGGAGCAAGGCCGGCAGTCGAGGCGACCGTGCCTTTCATGCCCATGCCCGCCTCGGTCAGGCCAAGGTGCAGCGCGTAATCGCAGCGCGAGGCGAGTTCGGTGTACACATCCACCAGGTCGCGCACGCCGGAAACCTTTGCCGACAGGATGATCTGATCGCGCCGCAATCCATAACGCTCGGCCGCTGCGGCATTGTCCAGTGCGGACCGGACCATCGTCTCAAGCATGACGTCGCGCGCGGGCAGGGGATTGACCGAACGGCTGTTCTCGTCCATCATCTTGGTCAGCAGAGCCTGGTCAAGCGAACCCCAGTTGACGCCGATGCGCACCGGCTTCTGGTGCTTGACTGCAACCTCAATCATCGTGCGGAAGTTGTCATCATCCTTGCGGCCGATGGAGCAGTTGCCGGGATTGATGCGATACTTCGCCAGCGCCTCGGCACAGTCCGGGTACTTCGCCAATAACTGGTGACCGTTGTAATGGAAATCGCCGATGATCGGCGTGTTCCAGCCCTTCTTCTGAATGCCCTCGACGATGTACGGCAGCGCCTTTGCGGCGTCATCGTTGTTCACCGTGACGCGCACCATCTCAGACCCGGCCCGGGCAAGCGCGGCAACCTGCTGTATGGAGCTTTCAATATCGGCGGTATCGGTGTTGGTCATCGACTGCACGACCACCGGTGCATCGGAGCCGACACGAACGCTCCCAATCTTTACGGAAACGGCTTTGCGGCGAACGATCTCGGGCATGAGAACCTCATCGATAAGTTTACCAAAGAGGCATTACACTAAGGCCACGTGGCCCGGTAGCTCAGATGCATAGAGCGGCGCACTCCTAACGCGAAGGTCGCAGGTTGGACTCCTGCCCGGGCCACCAATAACTCCTTTTCTTGCAATAATTTACAACACGCGGATCGGCGACGGCGAATCGCTTGTTCTGAAGTTGGGATACTTTTGGGATACTTTGAGCTCGCTTCCAGTGCAAACGGGTGCAACGGCCTGCATTGGCCCTCAAACCCGTTCGCGATTTGGGGTTTTGGCGGCGGCTAACACCCCTCCCTTAGTCGCACGAAAGCCGCAGCTCACGCTGCGGCTCGGGGATTAAGGCAAGCCTATGCGAGGCCAAACATGTCAGCCCACGAGTCGCCTGTGATCGATCCGGGCGTACCGTTGCAATTCTGACAGTGGAATCAGAACCCGCGAGCCAATACGGCGGACGCTCAACTCGCCATGTGCCAAGAGGTAATCAAGGCTTCGTTGGCTGATTGACAGGTACTGGGCTGCATTACGCCGGTCGATCAGGAGGCGCTGATCTGGGGGGATTACAGCCCTCTGGACGGGCTTTTTCCGGGTAGAATCTGGCACTGTTGCCGCCGACTCTCTAACGTCGTCTTGCTGCGCTTCGTTTATTTCAGATGTATCGGCAATTTGACCATTCGACGGCATTACAGTTCCCCCGCAACCATAGGGTTCCTGATCCGTAGGGCTCATGTCCAATGACTTTCGCGACCTGCATGATGACCCGTACGCATAACACGCGACCTTTGGGCCGACATTAGATGGGAAAGGCTGGGAGGCAGATGCCAGCGTGGTAACTAAAATCGCCGCAGGAGCGTCTACTTAGTTACGGCGCGGCCCAACCGGGGACTCGATGGACACGCGTAGATGTACCTTCCCTACGGGCGGAGGGCGGGCCCATGCAGAGATGGATTGATGTTCGTTTACTAGCAGCGATCGTGATGCTATCCGAAGAGCTGAACTTTACCCGTGCCGCCAAACGCCTCGGCATCACGCAATCAGGCCTAAGCCGAAGGGTTCAGGCACTCGAAAAGAAGCACCGCATCAAGCTCTTCGAGCGCAATAACGCCAACGTAACGCTGACCGAGGCTGGAAGAGCTTTTGTCGAGGAAGCCCGCCTCTCCCTTCTGCACAATGAGCGTGCAATGCAAGCTGCAAGGGCAGCAACGGAGGGGCAAGAGTCGATCCTTACTATCGGTCGATCTCCATACGCCGATCCATTTCTAACATCGGCGCTGCTCTCGATTCATCTCCCGCTGTACCCGAACCTCAAGGTTAGCCTGCACAGCGATTTCGCGCCGGAACTTGTGCATTCTCTTCTCGTCGGCAAGCTCGATATGGCTCTGGTCGCTAACCCAGGCCCCAATCGCAAGCTCACCACGAGCAAGGTAAGCGAGGCACCGCTTTACGTCATCCTGCCGGACAATAGCTCGATAGCGGCGAAGGACGTTGTGACGCTGGCAGATTTGGCGGAAGAGACCTGGATATTGTTCGAACGGAAAGCTCATCCGGGCGTGTATGACTCCATCCTGCGCCGCGCCGAAGAGGAAGAGATTGTTATCCGGGATGGGCAGAAGGTGTTGACGGCAGAAGACGCTGCTCAACTCGTTTCGGAAAATCTGGGTGTGGCGTTCGTATCCATGGCGGGTGCCCTTAAGGTGCAACAGCTCGGTGCTACGGTGCGGCCCTTGGCTGATAAAGAGCTGCAGCTACAGGTGTGCTTGGCTTCGCGGGCTGAGAACCGTTCAAAGCTTGTGAGTGAGTTCGCTCGAGCATTCATGCGGCGGATATCACAGGTTAAGAAGCCGCCACAGAGCGTGTCGGCCCCGCTGGAGATGGATCGCAAAATCCACGGACTTCGTAGCGGCTGAACCTCAGAGACGGCCTAACCTTCAGGCGCGCAATGACTCAGCGATTTCGGTTGGGTGTGACAGTTGCGATAAAAGGGGCCTGGCAGCATAGGAGTACCGGTTGCTGTCAGCGCTCCGGGGCGAAGAAGCTCAGTGGTTTGCCGTAGATCCCAGACAGCGCCCAGAGTTCGGCAACATCGATTGCTCGTTCGCCAGACTCGCACTTGTTGATAAACGAATGAGCCATGCCCAGCCGCAGCGAAACTTCACGCTGCGTCAGGCCGGCATCCAGTCGAGCAGAAATCAATCTCGCCAAGACTCCGGCGTAGTAATCTCTCATGGCGGGACTGCGCCCCTTCCGAGATTTCCGAGCCTCCGGTTTCGCTTTTCCTGCCACATCTGAAGTGTGGTGAACGGTTGACCCGATCCCCTAATAAGGGACATCATGGATCGATCTGATACAGGCGTGAGGACAATGGCGGAAGCGAGACTCGAATTTCCTGAAGTCGCAGGCAAACTGGTCGCAGAGTTGTCAGTATATGAGGACGATGAGTACGGCAAGGAAGTCTTGGTGCGATTCACAGATGGCACACAACTCTCGATTGCAGTCGGGGTGAAACAGGTGATTGACGCTCGATATTGCAATGAAGAGACGCCGGATCTCCCGATTTCACACAGGCAAGCAGACTAGGCATCTTTCGTCCCTAGAAGGTTGGAGGCTGCCGGGGAGAGGCCAGTACGCGAGTTCTGAATGCAGAGGCCGACGGGTGCAGCTCCTGCACCTAGCAGTGACGGATCTAGATGAGTGCATTGGCCTGTTATCAGCAGTCGAGAATGGCTGGCGGGATCGCTTCCTACAAGCGGACTTGTGTCACTAATCTGGCGGTCTTTTGCCCCGGATGCTGGCCAGCGGAGCTGCGTTGGAATGCCTTGACATCAAGCCTCCGGACAGGAAACTTCTACTTAAATCTCGCCACTGCGCTGCGCATCCAGCCACGCGATCGGTGGCACTCCCACGTGCTGCGCGAAGGAACGGCTCAGCGCGCCTGCACTGGAATACCCCACCGAAGGCGCCACTACCTTCATCGGCTTCCCAATTTTAAGCATCGACTGAGCCACACCAATACGCCACCGCGCTAGGTACTCGAAGGGCGTCATTCCCATGACGCTCAGGAAGTGGGCGGCAAACCGCGCACGCGACATCCCCGCAAGCTGCCCCAGCTCTTCTAACGTCCATGCCCGTCCGGGCGCTTCATGCATTTTCGTGACCGCACTCGCCAGGTGACTATCCGACAGCGCCGTCACGATTCCACCCTCAATCAACTTCGACTGCATCGCCGACCGTAACAGCAACACAAGGAAATACTCGGCCAGCCGGTCGACTGCCGCCTGTCGGTCTTCCCTCTTACCGAAAGCCTCTGCGAACAATAAGTCCACAGTCGGTCCCAACTCCGGCATAGAAGCGAGGGGCGTCGTTAGCAGCTTGGGCAGCACCGCCAGCAACGGGTTCAGCGTTCCCGCTCCAAATTCCACATAGGCACAAACAATGTCTGCACCGTCTGTCTGAAACGTGTGCTCCCCGGGTTGCGGATACAAGAGCACCGTAGGCTCACGCAGAACGGTCGGCTTTCCTGTCTTATTCAAAATGCTGAGCACGCCACTGCGCAGTACATGCAGATGACCCGCCGTCCGCGTCGCGTGATCAGACGTAGTGCCGCAGATATGACCCGCCAGAAACACATGGGCCGTCAGGGTGAATTGCGAAAACAACGGGGATAGCCTATCCATCCGCAAACGCTCCCTAAACAGATACTCATGGCCATGTTTTAAGTACGCTGGGTGACTCTGAGTATAGAGACAAAGACCATCATGTTTTTGCGGCAATGGAGAACACAGTGAACAACGCAACCACACCAGCGAACATTCAGAGCATCACGCCGGAAGAGTACGATCTCGTCGTCATCGGCAGCGGCGAAGGCTCTAAGTTTCTCGCATGGACCCTGGCGCGCCAAGGGCAGCGCGTCGCGATGATTGAACGCAAGTGGATCGGCGGCTCCTGCCCAAACATTGCGTGCCTGCCCAGCAAGAACATCATCCACAGCGCCAAGGTTGCCTCTTACTTCTCTCGTGCCGCGGAGTTCGGTATCAGGACCTCCGGCTATACGGTCGACATGGCCGCGGTCACAGCTCGCAAACGGAAGATGGTCAAAGAACTCGTCGACATTCACGTCCGCAACTATGACACCTCAGGCACAGACTTCATCCTTGGTCACGGTCACTTCGTCGGGCCGAAACTGCTCGAAGTTGACCTGCCTGACGGCAGCGAGCGTTATGTTACCGGAAAGAAGATCGTCATCGGCACCGGCACACATGCAACAGTCGACACCATCCCCGGCCTTCTCACAGCCAATCCCCTGACACACGTCGAAGCCCTCGAGCTTGACGCAGTTCCCGAACACATACTGATCCTGGGCGGCGGCTACATCGGCCTGGAGTTCGCGCAGGCGATGCGTCGATTCGGCAGCAGGGTTTCGATCCTCGAACGCAATTCCACGCTGTTGCATCGCGAAGACGCCGACGTAAGCGCAGGCATTGAGAGCCTCTTTCACGACGAAGGTATTGAACTTCTGCTCAACGCCACTGTTCAGCAAGTCTCTGGTGTGTCAGGTGAAGCAGTCACTGTCACTTACGCGCAGAACGGCCTTACGAACACGATCGACGCGAGCCACATCCTCGTCGCCACAGGACGTACTCCCAATACCGCAGGGCTTGGCCTGCAGGCCGCCGGTGTCGCCGTCGACGATCGCGGCTACATCGTGGTGAATGACAGACTCGAAACCACGGCCGAAGGCATTTGGGCCAATGGTGAAGTCGCCGGCCAACCGCAGTTCACCCACATTGCGTTCGATGACTTCCGCATTCTTCGCGATAACTTTGCCGGCGGCAATCGCACCACAACCGGCAGGCAGGTTCCGTACGCTCTCTTCACCGATCCGGAGGTTGCGCACATTGGACTCACCGAGACCCAGGCCAGGAAACAGAACCTCGCCTATCGCCTCTTCAAGATTCCGATGGCAGCCGATCTGCGTACGCGCACCCTGTCCGAGACACTCGGCTTCATGAAAGCCCTAGTGGCTGAAGACGACAGCATCCTCGGCTTCACCGTTTTCGGCGTCGACGGCGGGGAGATCATGTCAGCCGTCCAAATCGCGATGATCGGCCGCCTCCCATTCACGGCTTTGCGTGAAGCGATCCTGACCCATCCCACCCTGATGGAAGGCCTTGTGGTTCTCTTCTCATCGACACCCATCTCGGTTCCATCCGTATAGAACTGCAACAGGAGCGAATCAAATTCATGAAAGCTTTCCTCGTTGAAACTCCAGACGGCCCATTCCGCAAAGTCGAGCTCGCCAAGCCCTCGCCCGCACCCCACCAGGTGCTCGTGAAGATTCACGCTGCGGGCGTTAACCCACTCGACACGAAAATTCGAGCCGAGCAGGGTGGTCACGCCAATCAGCCGCTCCCCGCAGTCCTGGGCTTGGACATGGCAGGCAGTGTTGAGGCCGTCGGCTCTGGTGTTACCAGCTTCGTTCCCGGCGATGAAGTGTTCGGCATGGTCGGAGGAGTGGGTAAACAGCAAGGCACGCTCGCCGAATACATTGCTGCCGACGAATCGCTCCTCGCACACAAGCCAAGTTCCCTGACGATGCGCCAGGCCGCCGCACTCCCCCTGGTCACGATCACTGCATGGGAGGGGCTGGTCGATCGCGCGCGAGTTCACGCAGGTCAAACCGTTCTCATCCATGCCGGGGCTGGAGGCGTAGGCTACGCAGCAATCCAGTTAGCGCTCGCCTATGGCGCCAGGGTCTTCTCAACTGTTTCCTCCGACAAATGCGCGATCGTGGAAGCGCTCGGCGCCACATCCATTGACCGCGACACACCCGTCGACACATACCTCGCTGAGCACACCGCCGGTCTCGGCTTCGACATTGTGTATGACACACTCGGCGGCCCGGTGCTTGACGCGTCCTTCCAAGCTGTCAAGCTGTATACCGGCCATGTCGTCAGCTGTCTCGGCTGGGGCACACACGCCCTCGCTCCCCTATCTTTCCGAGCGGCCACTTACTCTGGCGTCTTCACCCTGCTCCCGCTCCTCTCAGGCGAACACCGCGCACACCATGGAAAGATCCTCGCAGCCGCCGCTGCGCTTGCTGACGAAGGTAAGCTCAAGCCGCTCCTCGCCAGTGAAGTATTTACACGCAGCGACATCGAAGCGGCGTACGCGCAAGTCGCCAAAGGAAGCAAAGGCAAAGTAACGATTGAGTTTTGATCTGAATCCTCGCGGCTTCCTTGCAGCCGCCGCCCGCAACACTTGCCGCCACGCGCTCCCGCCCACGCTCTACTCACACCTTCTACATGAGGCCTGTTATGCCTGAAATGCACATTCCTCACGCCACGCATCACTTCATTGAAGCCGATGGCGTTCGCGTCTTCTATCGCGAAGCCGGCCCGGTCGATGCTCCGGTCGTGCTGCTTCTTCACGGGTTTCCCACGTCGTCCTTCCAATATCGCGAACTCATCCCGCGTCTAGCCGATAGCTTCCACGTTATCGCGCCCGACCTTCCCGGCTTTGGCTTCACCGAGCCACCCGCGGATTACACCTACACCTTCGCCACGCTCGCGAAAACCATCTTCGTCTTCACCAATGCACTGAAGCTTAGGCGCTATGCCATGTATGTCTTTGACTATGGCGCGCCAACAGGATTCCGACTTGCCCTGATGGCGCCGGAGCGCGTCACCGCCATCGTCTCGCAGAACGGGAACGCCTACGAGGAAGGTCTGGGTGGGGCCTGGCCCCCGATTCAGCGCTACTGGCGCGAGCCCACGCTCGAGCATCGCAACATGATTCGTCCCGCTCTCACCCGCGAAGGCATGCAGCACGAGTATAGCGTCGGCATGCCCGACCCCAGCCTCATAGACCCCGCAGGCTACACGCTTGATGCCGCGATTCTCGCGCTACCCGGCCATGTCGATATTCAACTCGACCTTTTTCTCGACTATACCAACAACGTCGAAATGTACCCCGACTTCCAACAGTACTTCCGCACGGCGAAGCCACCGCTCTTCGCCGTATGGGGCAAGTTCGATCCCTACTTCATACCACCCGGTGCTGAGGCTTTCAAGCGTGACATTCCCTCCGCCACTATCCAGTTCCTGCCAACTGGTCACTTCGCCCTCGAAACTCACCTTGAAGAGATCGCTGCAGCCATCTGTCCTTTTCTGCAGCAACACGCTATCTAGTCGCGGACAACGACTCTGATGAGCTTTACGATGAATCCCGAAGAACGTCGATCTCGTCAGCGGTGGTTGCGATCACCGCTGATCGCCGATGCATCCGCTGAGAACCTCGAGATTTAGAGACGTGCATTGGCCTGTTCTCGCCACTTTAAGAACGCCTGTCGGATCGATCCGAGGAGCGAAGTGTCGGCACTAGGCTCTAAGGTCTGATTTGAGCTGGGAGCAGCAAATAGGATGGCCTGGGTACAAGGCGTGCTCCAACATCGGCGAGCAGTGTCGCTTTGTTCTGTAAGGAAGTGTCGGGAGAGGTTGTCACGGCGGTGCGGTGCGGGTTTGATCGTTGTATGACTGCCTTCCCCAATCTTGGCCTCACACTGCTGCTGGGAACAACCGTGGTTCTGCAAGCGCAGACTTCGGACTTGCCCCGCAGTTCAGACTTTAAGACGATCAACCGTCCCTCGAACAGTTTCATCGCAGGCGCGATGCACATCGACAATGACGAGTACGCCGTCCCCGTGGGACCAGTAGAGCGCAGTGCATCGCACCTCGGAAAGACCTCCACCGTGACCGGTCCCATCGATACACTCGTCTACACCGGCCCCACGACAGCGTCTTCGCTTACCACTTACACCAATCTGACGTCGCAGTTAACCATGCAGGGCTATGAACCGGTGTGGTCGTGTAGCCGGGTGACCTGCGGCAGCGCGTTCACGCTGATGCAGTTGCTCTCAAAGTCGGTGCTGGATGCCACACATGGCGAATGGGGCCACGCCATCATCAGTTGCCTGTACGCCGCAAATGACGATATCCGCTACGGCAGCTTTCGCAAGGCCGATGAGTACGTTCTGGTACTGGCTTCGCTTTCGCCCGGCAACCGGTCGGGTGCGTTGGTGGTCCGCGTCAACGGCGTTGATGGATCGGCCCTGCAGGCTGCGTCACAGGAGAAGCCGCAGGGCGCGGCAACCAATGCAACAGCGGGATCCAACGCCGGCGATGCCAACAGCACAGCACGAACCAAGGCGCATGCAACAGCGCGATCCATCTTTGATCGCATCACTCACTAGGAAGGCTAGGACGAGCACCGCGAACTTTGTGTGGCGCTCGTTGCGCCTGTCTAGTGAATGAATTCAATGGCGCACTTGTCGCCTGTACCGGTCTGATGGACCTTGCCCGTCGTTGCGTTTTTGATTGTTAGCAGACCGAAATTCTCGCAACGAATTGCAACAGCCAGATGACCGTTTATAGCTTTAACGAGGATCGCTTGCGTCGTGGTAAGGGGTGCAGCAAGATTCGTCTGTACCAGGCTGCGCTGCGGGTCTGGAAGGTCGGTGGTCATGAACACGAAATTGGGCGGGAGGTCAGGTCTTGGAACGCTATAGATTGCGGAGCTCCCGGTCAGCCGAACGGTGTGCAGGTCGGTTTTGGTCATGGTCGTAGTTGCGCCGTGGATCGTCTGAGCAACGGCCAGCGGCGAGCATAAGAACAAGATTGCAGCGTGGTGCAGAAGCATGGGAACCCTTTTCAAAAGCAGAGTGCTGCACAATAGGAGCGCCTGCCGCGGCCGAGGGTGCTTCCTGGACACGGCAGGCGCGGGGCTGCGGAGAGGCTAGCGAGTCACCGTCTTCGAACCGGTTGCAGAGTTGCCGCCCGGTCCAGTCACTGTGCCGGTACCGGTGGTGGTGCCATTGGCGTTGTTCGTCGTTGTGCCGTTCGCGGTGGTTGTTCCACCCTTCGGCCCGGTCACCGTGCCAGACTCGCTGGTACCCGTGCGGGTGCGCGTGACGCTGCCCTGTCCCGATGCGGTGTTGCCACGGGCACCGGTCACGCTGCCGCTGCCGTTCACGGTGTTTCCTGAACGGGAGGCGGTGCCTGTGGCGGAAGAGCCGCGCGGGCCCGTGCGAGTCTTCTGTGCCATTGCCGGAAGCGCCAGGAGGAAGGACAGTGCGGAGAGTGCAACCAATTTATTCGACATGAAGATCACCTTTCGTAACGTGTTTCGGTTGGGTCTGAACGGTTCTCTCGATCAGACACGGTTTAGGTGCGAGCCGTCTTGTTTCACGACACTCCCCTTACATCCGCGAAGAGGGCGCGATCAGATGAGGTCGCCAAGGGTGGTGAGTCGCTCCGCAAAGTCCGCAGATCTTGCAGCGCGGAACTGATGCAGCTTTGCCTGTTGCGCCGGCGTGAGTACCTGCAACACTTCGATCCTCACTTTTTCGCGTTCCACCAAAACGTCTTCCATGGTGGATTCGTGCTGTTGCGCGAAGGTCCGGATCTCGCTCTCGTTGAAGCTGGTGTGCTGTTGCAGATCTTCGTTCTGCGTCTGCACGCGAGCGGCAAGCGCCTGGATCACGGGCTTTTCGGTCGCGACGATCGCCTTGATGTGCGCTCTTTGCTCGCCCGTGATGTTGAGTTGCGATTCGATGCGATGCACGATGATGCCGGCGGCGCGGCGATGAAACCGGCCGCTCTGATCCTGCATGCCGGCAGCGGACGCGGCCAGCGTTGCCCCAAGTGCGACAACGCTAATGCCGGCGATGGCTGACTTCTTCATGGTGATCTCCTTACCCGATGTGGGTGCTTCTGAAGATCAAAACACCGCGTCGCACGGCCAGATGTATGGAAGTGTCGTGTTGAAAGGAGATGTCGGGAGGGCGCGGCAGCATGCACTTCCTTACAAATCTGTCGTGCAGAAAAGCGACTAAGTGGGAGACTAAAGAGATGGGGCGGCCGCGATGTCACTGGAGAATGTTGCGCCTTCCGCAAGCAGCTCAGAGAGGGCAGCCATCCGCCTGCTGCTGGTGGATGACGACAAGGAACTCTGCCGTTCGTTGCAGCGGTTGCTGCGTTTGGACGGCTTTGAAATGGCGTTCGCGCACACCGCGCATGAAGGGCTTCAGCGCGCTCTGGAAGACGAGCATGACCTTGTGATTCTTGACGTGATGCTGGCCGGTGCAGACGGCCGCGTTGTGCTGAAGAAGCTGCGCATGTCATCGGAGATTCCTGTGATCATGCTGACCGCGCGCGGTGACGAGAAAGACCGCATCCTGGGACTGGAGTCGGGTGCGGACGACTACCTGCCCAAGCCGTTCAACGTTCGCGAACTGATTGCGCGCATGCGTGCGGTGCTGAAGCGCCGGGTGCAAACCGCATCCGCTGCTTACGCGTTGCAGGTGGGCGACATTCAGATGCATCCCGCATCGCGTCGTGTCACGCAGGCAGGCGCAGACGTAACGCTGACCGGCACGGAGTACGAGATCCTGCTATGCCTCGTGAAGTCCACGGGAAGAGTCGTATCGCGCGACGAGATCGCGGAAGTCTGTCTTGGGCGCCCTGTGGGAGTGTTCGACCGCAGTGTCGATAATCACATCAGCAACCTGCGCAAGAAGCTTGGACCCACTTACGAGGGCAAAGAGCGTATCCAGAATCTGCGCGGCACGGGATACGTCTATACCGGCGGCGACGCACCATGAAAGTTTTGCGATCGCTCTACGCAAAGATCTTCGGCTGGTTCTGGTTGACGCTTGCTGTGGGCGCACTGCTTGTGCTGGCACTGACATGGTTCACGGGAACGCAGTCCATGGGACGGCGCTGGACGCGAATGACGCAGGATATGTATGCCCATAGCGCCGTGGACTTCTATGAGACGGGCGGCGAGCAATCCCTTCGGCGATACCTCGCGGTACTGCATGACTCCTCGGGCATTCAAGGCGCGCTGCTGGACGGGCAGCAACAAAACGTTCTCCCCGAGCCATTGCCGCCTGAGACAGGTCGTGTGCTGCGCGACAGCGTGCGCAGCGGGCACTCCGCACTGCGTCTTGCGCGCACATGGACCGCCGCGTCCCCCGTTCGTTATGGATCGCATACGTTCTTCTTCGTCATGGAAGTGCATCCTTCGAAAGGTTTTGTGGATGGAACCTTTGCCATGCCCGTGCTTGGGCGGATCGTTCTGGCATTGCTGGTTGCGGCTGTGTTCTGCATGTTTCTGACGAGGCATATCGTCGCCCCTGTGCGGGCGCTGCAGCTTGGTGCACAGCGATTGGCGGACGGCGACCTGAACACGAGGGTGCTGCCCAGCATGGCGCCACGCGATGACGAGTTGGCAGATACCGCCCGCGCCTTCGATCGCATGGCAGACAGCATGCAGCTACTCATTCAACGCCGGCAGGAGTTGCTGGCCGATATCTCTCATGAACTTCGCTCTCCGCTAACCCGTATCTCCGTATCGCTGGAGCTTGTCCTCCGTGGCGAAACAGATGTCGCCGAGCGTATGCAGGTGGACGTGGAGCGCATGAACGCAATGATCGGCCAGATCCTCTTGCTGACGCGGCTAGATCTGCAGCCGCCATCGGCCACCAGGGATCGAATCCCGATGCAAGCCCTGATCGAAACCATCGCGCAGGACGCAGAGTTTGAAGCGCAGCAGAATGGCAAGCTCGTCAAGGTCGACGCGGATCATTCCTGCACAGTCTGTGGAGACGCAAACCTGATCCGCAGCTGCATCGAGAACGTGGTTCGCAACGCAGTGCATTACACAGCGCACCATTCGCAGGTGCAGATCAGTGCCTGCGGCATCACTGCGGGAGGCAAAATGTTGTGCGAAGTGGTCGTAACGGATCAGGGTCCTGGCGTACCGGAAAAAGCTTTAAACCGACTCTATGAGCCATTCTTCCGCGTTGCTGAAGCCCGCGTTCACGATGATGGTGGCACGGGACTGGGCCTGTCGATCTCACGGCGAATCGTGGAGCTTCATGGGGGCTCTATTTTTGCGGAAAATGTACCGGTTCAAGGCGGACTCCGTGTCACCCTGCGGTTCCCGGCGTGCTGACGGCGTCAAGCGCGGAGTTAGGACCCCGAAGATCCAGACGCTCAGAGTTGAACCGAGAGCGGAGATCAATCAATTCGCACTTGGGAGAGAGGCTCGGAATGGAGCCAAATAGCTTGTGTGCTCGTCGAGCGAGTCTGTAGTAAAGGTGCTTTGGCTTGTTCTCGCCACCTCGAAATCGAGGGCCGCAAAAAAACTCCCCGCACAAAAAATGGGGGATCAACAAAGGCGCTCCCAAACATGCATAAGCCGCACCCTTAGCTCCAAGTACTCGGAAGAGCAATGCCATTTCGTCGATCGTCATCGGCCGCTATTTGGGACTCAGTGACGCCGCGGCCCGTTATGATGACCTAGACCAGCGCCTCACGTCCAAGCGCCGGCCGAGCGAACACTTGGCAAAGACTGGCAAGAATCTCTACCTCATCCCCGTGTTGTTGAAGAGTCTCGACATTCTCGAACTGCTGCAAGCAGAGTCGCGGCCAATGACGTTGGAAGAGGTGCATCGTCGCACAGGCACGTCCAAGGCCACGGTCTACCGTGCGCTGAATACGCTAATGCATCGAGGATATCTCGCCAGGACCTCGAATGGTGCTTACCGCCACGTTGCTCGCCCGACGAAGCTCTGTTTCGGTTTTGGAGCACAAAGTGAGGCGCTGCAGTTTTCGAACGAAGTGGAAAAGAGCCTTGTGTCAGCGGCCGCCGATGCTGGCGTAGACCTCATCGTTCTGGATAACAAGTATGACGGCGCGACAGCTGTGCATAATGCGGAGACGTTCGTGAAGCGGCGCGTGGACGTGATTATCGAGTTTCAGGTCGAGCAGGAAGTCGCCGCTACTATTGGCGATCGCGTGGCAGCTGCGAATATACCTTTTATCGCGATCGACATTCCGCATCCCAATGCGACCTACTTTGGGGTGGATAACTACCGCGTGGGTATGGCGGCCGGTGACCTGTTGGTGCGGCACGCAGCACAGGCGTGGGAGGGTAAGGCGGACCTGGTGCTTGGGCTGGACCTGCCGGAGGCCGGGCAACTGGTGCAGGGACGCATCTCGGGTGCGTTTGAATCGATACGGGCCCGGATGCCATACGTTCCGCAGGAGGCATATTCCCGGATGGACGGCCGCGGTCTGCGCGAACGCAGCGACCGGCTTGTGACGGCTTATCTGGGGCGCCACCCAAAGGCACGCCACATCCTGATTGCCGCCGCGACCGACTCCAGTGCTCTCGGCGCAATCGATGCGGCACGCCGGCTGCGACGTGAAAAGCACATCGCGATTGCAGGGCAGGATTGCGTCCCGGATGCTGTCTCCGAGATGAAGCGAAGATCGTCACCGATGGTCGGCTCTGTCTCTCATGAACCAGCCAGCTACGGACCGGCGCTCATTGCACTCAGCATGTCGTTGCTCCGAGGGCAGTTGGTGGCTCCGTACAACTACGTAAATCATCGAGTGGTGACCCGCGAGGCTCTGCTGGAAGACCTGCCTGCCCGATAGCCCCGATGCGTTTCTGGTCACCAATTCAATAGAGATATCTATTCCAGACTCCTGCACGGATGCCGTACTATAGCGTTCGCGTTGCATTCATGTCCTCGTCCGCCATAGAGCAACAGGCTAATAGCGATTGGCCAACGGACAGAGACCCTTTCAAGGAGCACCAGAATGATGAAGCCGAAGCTCATGATCCACACCGGAGCAGCCGCACTTTGTAGTCTGCTGGGCGTTACGGTTGCACTCGGGCAGTCGGCAACGCTGAACGTACCTAACCCCACGTGGTCGCAGTTGAACCCCGTTACGCGCATGACGCCGGAGACCTTCGCGCATCCGCCCTTGGCCGATCATCCCTGGGTGCGGGTGAACACGCCGAGTGACCTCACGTCGGACGAACTGATTGCGGAGATCGCCGAGATGAAGCAGCACGGCATCGACGGCCTGGAGATCGGGCAGGGCACGTTTCCGAAGACACCGCAGTTGATTGCGATCTTGCGCGCGGCGAACCAGCAGGGATTGAAGGTGAGCCTGAGCCATGGCTCCACAACTGCGCCCGCGGGCTACAGCTTCGACAAAGACAACGTACGTAAGACACTACTGTTTACGTCTTCAAAGGTGGAGGCAGGCAGTTCGACGGAGATGGAACTGACCGCGCCCTTGCCGCCAGCGCCACGCGGCTTCGGCGGCCGCGCTCCGGGCGCACCAGCGCCGCCACCGTCGCCACCGAGGCGCTCGACGCTTGTTGCTGTGCTTGCCTACCGTTGCGCAAACGCGACGTGCGAGAGCAACGGTGTCATCACGCTCGACCCCGCATCGGTCATCGATCTGACATCTACGCTTACGGGAACGAACAAGGCCGGATTTGGTGGCGGATCCACCTCTGGGCATGTGAAGTGGACGGCTCCGGGAAGCGGTCAATGGCAGGTGATTGCCCTGTGGTCACAGGGCGCGCAGTCCCAGCCCGACCTCTTCAGCAAAGCCGGAACAGAGGAACTGATCGCCGGCATGGAGGCGGACTGGACGCCCGAAGTGAAGGCGCTGCTGAAGGCCAATGGCGGCGACATCTTTTACGATTCGCACTCATCGGATCGAGGCGCTCCGACGGAGCTGTGGACCAACAACATGGAGGCAGAGTTCAGGGCGCGACGCGGGTATTCGCTGATTGCGAATGCACCTGCGCTATTTCCGCAGAACTTCTCCTTCAGCGACGGCAGCGCGCCTCGAGTGAAGAACGATTTGAATGCCGTCCGCACTGATCTCTGGATTGAAAACCATCTAAAGCCGATGAAAGCGTGGATGCACACCTTCAACTACAGGCTGCGGCTGCAACCGTATGGCGAGATGACGGCAAGTCCCGATGAGATCGAGGCTGCAAGTGTGGTTGACCGGCCGGAGACGGAGTCGCTCTTCTTTGGCGATGAGATCGACAGCTTCCTGCCGATTGCCTCGGCGAACCACATGACCGGCAACACGTGGTACTCCACCGAATGCTGCGCGGCCCTGAATCGTGCGTATGCGCAGACCTTTCAGGATGCAATCATCCGTATGCATCGCGAGTATGCGGCGGGCGTGACAAAGCTGGTTTATCACGTCTATCCGTACCGCGATGCCGCGACGAACACATGGCCCGGGTATCACTCTTTCGGTTCTGCGGGATTTTCCAATGCGTGGGGTCCGCGCAATCCATTCTGGGTGGACGCGCCCGCATACAACGACTACATGGCACGGACACAGCAGGTGCTGACGCAGGGCACGGCCAAGGTGGACGTCGCGGTGTACATGCAGAGCTACCTATTCCCGCAGCCCATGCAGGTCAAGGGCGGATTCCACATCTGGCCCGATACGAAGCTGCAGGAGGCGGGCTACACACACGATTACCTTGATCCTGCGATGCTTGCGCTGCCCGCGGCAACGGTATCGGAGCATCGCCTCGCTTTGGGTAAGGCTGCTTACAAAGCCTTCATCATCGATCTCGAGCAGCAGCCGGCAGGGGATCCGGTGAGATCTTCCATGCCGCTGGACACAGCGCGACGGGTGCTCGCGATGGCAAAGGCGGGCCTGCCGATCGTGTTGGTGGGCGGCAGTCCCAATCAGACGCCGGGCAGGACTCCCCAGGACGATGCAGCAGTGATTGCAGTGATGGCGGCGATGTCGAAGCTCTCCAATGTGCACCACGTTGCGCACGAGGACGATGTGTCCGCGCTACTGCTTTCGATAGGCCTTCATCCCGCGATGGAACCGAAGTCGGCTTCGCCGCTGATGAGCCTTCATCGGCAGGATCCCGCCAAAGCGGCTGAGTTTTACTTCCTGTTCAACCAAGCGCAGGTCACACCGGCGAATGAGCCAGCGAATCTCTTCGAACCTGCCAGCCGCAAGACCTATCGCGGCGAGGTGCATCTCGAAGGTCACGGCAAGCCGTACCGCATGGACGCGTGGAGCGGATCGATCACCCCCGTCACGGACTACAAGGTAGACGCGACCGGGGTCACGCTCCCGCTGGAGATTGCAGGCGATGATGCCGTTATCATCGCCCTCAGCACAGCACCCATGAGTTCGGCACGACCTGCCGTAAGCGTTACTCCGGCTTCAGTGGAGCCGATCGATCTGACGAACGCAAAGTGGCACCTTGCAGTCCAGGAATGGACGTCGGCACAACCGTTTGGAGCCACCGGCCCAAAAGCTGCCGAGACGAAGAAGCAGACGGTGCAGATGGACCTCGACGGCCTGAAGGCCTGGCCGCAGATCGCAGAGATCAAGGACGCCAGCGGCATCGGCACGTACACCGCAAAGGTGACGTTGCCGGCGAACTGGCGGCCGGGCACCGCGGCAACGCTGCAGCTTGGTGAGGTCTTCGACTCCTTTGTCCTCACGATCAACGGCAAAGTGGTGCCGATCGATCAGATCAGCGCCAGCGTTGAAGCTGGACCGTTTCTGCATCCTGGTAGCAACGAGTTGCAGGTGCGCGTTGCTACCACGCTGAACAACCAGCTGTCCGCGATCGATCCGGCTGTGAAGAAGCGTGACGTCATCCAGCAGTATGGCCTGATCGGGCCGGTGGTGCTGTTACCCCATCGGTAAGTTGAGTCTGAGGCTCGTGACGAGGTCGCCCGATCGGGAGCGACTACCGCGAACAGTAGCAGTGCCAAGTGAAATCGTTCTCGTGTCCATGTGCCACGGCGGAAAACGCGTGATCGCTTCGCGGTCGCGGGCAATACGTCGAGCGAAGTCGCTGCTCGTCTGACGAATCCAGGGCGCGTCCTGCGTGACCTTCACCAACAGCGGTACTCCGAGGCGCCGGTAAGTCCGCCTGTCATTACTCAGTTGCAGTCGCTGAAGTAGGGACCGCGGCATGAGCAGTGAAAGCGTTGCGGCCAACAGGAGGAGCAAAAGAGTCTTTCCCGAAATTGCGCGTATGCAAAACGCACACACCGGCCCAAAGAATAGGCTGTCCACAGGATGTTCAGCAGCATATTCACGGCTTGGCGTCGCGCACTCATGGCTCGTCGGGATTCAGTTCGGAAGTGGTGCGCGATCTGGCGAAACCCACCCCATTCGTGCAGCATCGCTTTGGAGAGACGCCGGGGTCCAAAACTCGTGTGTTTCATGGAACATGTGACCCAGTCCGTTGTGTTCAGCCAGACACATGATGGCTTTCCGAACTGACTCCAGTGCGCGTTCGAATGGCTGTCGATGCAAGTACCACCACGCTAAGCGGAGGTGGTCACCGTGCCGAAAAGTGGCTAGAGGCAGCTCGCAACTTTCGACTGCCTTTACGAATTCGTCATCACTCAGGTGGGTCGAGGCTATTGTCACCGGCATTTCAAGAGGTTACGTCAGAGCACCATTAGATTTGCGACGATAAAGGCATTTGAGGAAAGCTGGTGCGGCGACACGGCGTCGAGAGGGCAGGAGAGATGGTTACTGTGCCATAGGCGTTTCAGCAACAGAATTCATCAAAGAGCTAATGAGATGGCCGCGTTAGTTCAGCAGTTGACAGGAACTGATACTTCGCTCGGTTCGCATCAGGCCCGGCAATGATCTCCTTGTCCAGATGAAGGACTGTTTCGTCCGCGTCGTAGCGTGGCCACCTGACCAGTCCCGTTCCGTTAGGATCCCCTGTCTTGGCGAAGTTGGTCCAATATTCCATCATCTTCTGGCTGAGATTGCGGTCTTCCGGCTTCCAGGTTGCGCCCTGCCGTACGTCCAATGTCCCGAAGACGTACTCCAACTCCGCGGAGTGAAAGGCTTTTGCGACCGGGTGCAGACGCTCCGTCGGTGAAAGTTCGTCGAAGCTGTAACGGTACACAGGAACCTTTCCGGTTGCTACATCGGCTTCTGCCCAACGCCAGGTGGCGAGCCCTATGAACTGCGCCGTGGTCATGTCATCGGCGGAGTGGATCGCCTGTTCATCCGTGTCGCCCGGAAACGCTTTCAGAAAGTCATTCGCGTGGTCGCCGTAGTGCTCTGTCGCGTATGCCTTCCACTTATCAGAATTCATTCCTTTGCTCAGCGTTCCAGTTCGTTCGTCGTGATTCCATCCGATGATCGCCGGTACGTGTGCCTGATGACCGGCAGCGTAGACGTCAGGCGCTGACTGAGGAAGGAAATGGCCGTCCAGCACTGGGGAGAATCCGACGCCTTTGCTGTTCTTCGCTGCGTCCAGAATCTTATCGGCGGGGATAGCCCGCAGTTCAGCCAGCGTCTTTGCGCCGGTACTGTCGGCCCACACCTGGTCGTGTTTGCCGCGCTGATCAAGGCTGGCCATCGGGATAGCGCCGTTGAACAAAGCGCCACTCTCACCGATCACTTTCGAGAAAAGGCCCCGGGCGCTCGGAACTGCCGTCAACGTACTCACCGCGAATGAACCCGCGCTTTCACCAAAGATTGTGACGTTGTCTACGTCGCCACCGAACGCGCCGATGTTTGCCTTCACCCACTGGAGTGCGGCGACCATATCCATCAGACCGTAGTTGCCCGCAGAACCGCCATTCTCTTTGGCGAGTTGGTCCGTAGCCAGGAAGCCGAAGACGCCCAGGCGATAGTTCATCGTCACCAGCACGACTCCATGATCGACCAGAGGCGAATCGGAGTAGCGGGGTTCCGATCCTGCACCGGCGATAAATCCACCACCGTGGATCCAAACCATCACCGGTAGTTTGCCGGTTGTCTTTGCCTTTACGGGAGTGTAGACGTTCAAGAACAGGCAGTCTTCCGACGGGCCTGCATCCTGAAAGATGTAATCGTCCCAGATATGCCACTGCTCGCAGCGGGCACCGAATCTGGTGGCATCGCGGACGCCGGTCCAGAATTGCGGTTTCTGGGGAGCTTTCCAACGCAGATCGCCCACCGGCGGAGCAGCATATGGCAGTCCGAGAAACGCCTTCTGAGTTCCGTTGCGGATCAGCTTGCCTGTTGCCCTACCCTGCACCATCGCCACCGTGGGAGCCTGGCCGCAACTGAGGCCGCAGCCGATCAGCAGAGCGGTACCT